>CALLAG010000232.1 GCA_938002705.1 uncultured Saprospiraceae bacterium
CTGTATACTTGATTGATCTTGCAACCTATGTCCTTGAGAGCTTGCGTAAGGTGCCAGGCAACATTACCTGATCCTATAGCTGTTACTTTTATAGAATTAGGCATACTTGGATTTGTATCGTCTCCATAAGGATACAAAGAACCCAAGCATCATCATTATACTACCAAGCCAGAATAAATTGATACCCGGAAATATCGTTGCTTCTATGACAATGATATCTGTACGTGGCACATCTTCTGCTATTTTGAGTATTATCTCTGGATTTTCTCTTACATCACGAGCTATCTGTATGACGAACTCCTCATTAGTAGGATCTATCTTAGATAACCTGATATGTGTGCCACCTTCAGCTTCATAATCCTTAATGCTGAAAGGTCTGTTATTTCTGATAATATATAATGGTTCTAAGACTTGCTTACCTTTAGCTGAGTTGTATGATATCATGCCTTTGAGGGCAAGGTCATCTTCTTCTCTTTTGTAGTTGTCATTATTGATCTCGCTATTGAACCCTTCGAGTGTATATGTTCTGTTATTGAACTCGAAAGTATCACCAGTCTTTAATTTGTATTCCTTATAGTCAAGGAGATTTTCTTGTGTAAAAAAATTATCGAATGACCTTTCATCCATTTTAACTTTAAGTCTCAGGTCATTAACCATGACTGGGTATTGATAGAGCATGTTTTCTTTGAGTCCGATGACAACCTCCTCAGTTTCTTGATATTTGTCATCAAAACTTTTAAATGTAATACCGACACCCATTCCAATGTCACTTCCTGTCGCTATATAATCTTCTTGGGTAGGATCGAATGTTATGTTCTCTACGATGCCGGTTATTCCTTTCAGTTTGATGGTATCGCCTACATTAACGATGTAGGTATTGTACACTAATGAATCTTCGATTTCCTTGGCGTTATTGACATCTAATTGAGCTGCCGGAAGTCCTGCTATGTGCACGAATATATCTCTATCTATATAATGTTTAGTATCTGGATTAAATGCCGCAACCTTAGTTAAGTCATTAGAATAAAGTAGGTTAGGGTAGACGTAGAATGGGTCTTCTCGCTCTCCATCAGCATTTTCTTTTTCGAACTTTAACTTGAAAGTCTTAGTGAAAGACTCTGTAGAGTCACCTTCCCATGTGATCCAATAGTCATTAACAAAGAATGGCTTCTCAGCTAATATGTTAATCGCATCTGCTAAGCTCTCGTCTGGCATAAGATCTCTCATCGCAAACGGATTGGATGTAATCGTCTTCTCGTTCAGTCCACTCGCAATAGTCCCTATAATCATGATGGCGAATCCAGCATGTGATAAGACTGATCCTACCATAGAAGCATTGGCTCTGAAATCTCTTATAATCAATGCAAAGTTAGATACGATGGTAAAGTAACATGCATAAGCTAATAAGGCATACTTCCAGTGGAAGTAATCGATCCATAGACTTGTGAGATAGGTGATCAATGCGGCTATTAATCCGAATATTAAAAACTTAACAGTGAGCGATTTTTGCTTTTTGTTACTGAGTGTTTTGTCTTTATATCTGAGGTAGATTGTCTTAGCTGTGAGTACTGTAATAAGCACGGCTATCCATATCTGAAACTTGTTATAATGAGGTATCGGGTCTTTGATTACAGTACCCACGAAGTCAGGATTGAATATATTGATAACAGCATTTAACACTGGTAGTGACGTAGACATCGTAATGATGACGGCACTAAAGAAAAGTATCAATGCACCTACAAACATCCAAAATTCTCGGGATACGATAGCTTCTTCTTTCTCTGGTACAGCTACATTCTTACTATGTCTGAGATAGACAAATGTGGTCAATAATGCTGCAGCTACAACCATGAATATCAACTGAAATTCCAGCCCCATTTCCGTAAAGGAATGCACTGAAGAATCTCCTAATATGCCACTACGTGTAAGGTATGTAGAGTAGATAATAAGTACAAAACTCAGTCCGTAATATATGTAAGTACTCTTAACTGCTCTACCGGTGCTGCGAGCGATAAGATTAGTATGCACGCCGGCGACCATCATGATCCATGGGACAAGTGACATATTCTCTACAGGGTCCCATGCCCAGTATCCGCCGAAAGTTAATGCCTCATAAGCCCATGCACCTCCCATAAGAATACCTATGCCCAGTATACCACTTGAGAACAGAGACCACTTGAGAGCTGGCTTAAGCCATTCTGTATATTGTCTTGTGAAGAAACCAGCTGCTGCATAGCTGAAAGGTATCGTTACACTTGCAAAACCTAAAAATAAAGTAGGTGGATGTATTGTCATCCAGTAATTCTGTAATAATGGATTAAGCCCATTACCCTTAAGTGAAGCGACATAATCTGCCTTATTAAATAATGGTGCATCGAATACATCACGCAGCAGAAGAGTAGGATTACTTCCTAATTTATATGCAAAATCTCCTATCTCGATATGAAGACCCAGAAGCATAGATGCGATAACCATCTGGAATAATGCTAAGAATAATAGAACTGGACTTTCCCAATGCTTAGCAGTCTTAATGATTACTGCCCCTAATATGACATGCCAGAACATCCATAAGAGGAATGAGCCCTCTTGGCCTTCCCAGAATGCTGAGAATATGTAGCGCCATGGAAGATCATCAGATACGTGGTCAAATGCATAGCCATATTCGTAATGCTTACCCAGCATGATGTAGAACAGTATGCCTATGATACCAAATACACTTAGTCCATGTAATGCAAATCCAATCCTGGAGAGAGATCTCCAGGATGTATTACTGACATCTATTGTCTTAGATTGCTTATACGCAGCATATGCTGTGAATGCTATAGCAACGAATGATAATAATATAAAGAAATGACCCAGTTGTCCAGGCCATAATGTCTCTCCGATGTATTGAACGTTGTCCTCCAATGAGTTTTATATTTCTGCTCTGATTCTAATTTCTTCATCCTTGTACTTGGATGGACACTTCATTAATATTTCGCTGGCTATGAATTCTTCTCCTTTCATCTTTCCAGTAACGACAATAGATTCTGCTCTTTCGAAATCCTGAGGCTTAGGTCTACTCAGCAATACTTTCTTAGAGATGCCATCCCCATCTTTCATATAGAATGAAAATAAGTTAGGGTCGATCTCTGGATTATAGCTTAGGTCTTTGTCCTTATCTAATGTTCCTGTGATTTTGACACTTTCTTCGGTCTTTAATGCTTCAGAAAAACTGGAGTAAGTAGAGACATCTTTAGATCCTATAACAATAATGCTTATACCTGCTATGATCGCAATGAAAGCTAAAATGTGCATCTTTTTCATAAGACAAAACTAAGTAAGGTGAAGTATAAACTATCAAGTTAAAGAATAAATAGAAATTATTTAGATTTTGTTCAAATAAGGATACCGTCTTTGGTATTCTTTATCAGATTTTACTCAGAAAATAAAGACTCTACGAATGTTCTTTTATTAAATACCTGTAGCTGCTCTATTCCTTCGCCTACGCCTATGTACTTAATAGGAATCTTAAATTGGTCTGATATACTGAGTACGACACCACCCTTAGCAGAACCGTCCACTTTAGTAAGTGCTAATGAGGTGACCTCTGTCGCTGCTGTAAAGGCCTTGGCCTGTTCTATAGCATTCTGACCTGTAGTTGCGTCTAGTACAAGTAGGACCTCATGAGGTGCACCAGGAAGCTTCTTATTGATACTTGCCTTGATCTTAGTTAACTCTTCCATCAGGTGCTTCTTATTGTGCAGTCTACCTGCTGTATCGATTATACAGATGTGGTTATCATTATTCATCGCATATTGTACTGTCTCATAGGCTACTGCTGCTGGATCAGTATTCATACCCTTGTTGTAGAAGTCTGCTCCAGCTCTATCAGCCCAGATCTTTAGTTGATCTACTGCTGCGGCACGGAATGTATCTCCTGCTCCCAGTACGATACGCTTACCTTTCTTTTTGTATTGATGTGTGAGCTTTCCTATGGTAGTTGTTTTGCCTACACCATTGACACCTACTACTAATACTACATAGGGCCAGTGTACCTCATCGTATACGAAATCTTCTATATCCTCTGTATTGTTTTCTGAGAGGATGTCTATGATGACTTCTTTTAGGATATTATTTAACTCACTAGTATTGAGGTATTTAACTTCTGATACTTTAGCTTCTAATTTGTCTATTATCTTGACGGTCGTCTCGAGTCCTACATCAGATTCTATAAGTATGCCTTCGAGTTCATCAAGAAATGACTCGTCTATGCTTGACTTACCAGCTACTGCCGTGGCTATTTTGCCGAAGAAGTTCTTCTTTGTTTTCTCAAGTCCTTTATTGAGGTCTTGTTCTTTTTCTTTGGTGAAGTACTTTTTGAAGATACTCATACAATGTTATTGGTATAAAAAAAGGCAAAGTAAATACCTTGCCTTTCTAATAATTATATAAATCTTATGTAATCTCTACTTACTTATTTTCAGCAAAGAATTCTTTTACTTTATCCTTGTGTATCATAAGTTCTTTGTAAGTGTACTTACCAGTAACTGGATCTTTTACACTTTTTACAACTTTTACAAAATCTCTTCCGGTACCAGCATTTGCAGCTCTCTGAGCTACTCTGGCATTTTTACTGACTTTAGCCATTTTTATTTAATTTCTTTGTGAACAGTATATTTCTTAAGAATAGGGTTGTATTTCTTTAACTCCATTCTGTCAGGAGTGTTTTTTCTATTCTTTTGTGTGACATATCTTGATGTGCCTGGCTGACCTGTAGTCTTATGCTCAGTACATTCTAATATTACTTGGATTCTATTTCCTTTAGACTTCTTAGCCATCTTAGATTATTTTTTAAGTTCAAATCCTAAATCGAAACCTGCTTTCTCTTGTCTTTTAAGATATTCGTAGACACCCAGCTTATTGATTGTTCTTAGTGCTGACGTCGCTATCTTAAGACTTACAGTCTTATCTAACTCAGGAATATAGAATTTCTTTGTGATTAAATTAGGTAGAAACCTTCTTTTGGTTCTACGCTTTGAGTGAGACACATTGTTACCTGTGATAGGCTTCTTACCCGTTAATTGACAAATTCTTGACATAATGATTTTCGATTAGAAGCGCAAAGATATACATTTTGTTAGTAATTAAAAATAGAACTAGGAGTATAAATGCTAATAATTATGCAATACCTCAGTATCAAATTATGGAAATGTTAATAAAACTGATAATTGGCTGACACTTTGTGCTTAACTGAGCTATAAAGTTAGTGTAAATAGGGGGGAGTCTGTCTATGTATTGAGAATGAATATTTACTTAAAGAGTTTTTAATAACTGGTTTTATTTTAGAATTGATAGAATGAAAAATTTAATTTTTTGCATCGGGTGTTTATTATTTAGCTTTTCGCTGAGTGCCCAATGGACTTTTGGACCTAAAGTGTCCTACGGAACGATAACACAGAAGACATCACATATAGAGGTCATACCACAGACAGATTATATAGTATATGATCTACAGTATGTAGGTAGCACAGCAGTCACATCTATAGGATTTATGGCAGCTAAGGATTTAGGACCCGTATTCCTACAAGGGGAGTGCCTTGCGACTACATACGGTTCTGACTTCTTCCTTAATGGATATAAGGATAACAGGGATAATCCTAGTGTCTATAGAGAGACATATTATTTTCTTGAGATACCATTCAGTGCAGGAGTTAATGTCAAGAATTTTAAGATTGGCTTAGGTCCAGTCATGGATGTAAGAGTAGATCAGAATTCTGAATTATCTACCATGGATGATTATAGAGATACATCAAAATCTGTAGACTTTGGATTCCAAGCTATGGTAGGATATAATATTAATATTTTCCATTTTGATCTTAGGTATGTCAATAAATTTACGAGTATCGTAGATGGATTCTCTCTTGGATACGATAATTTCAGATACACGAAAAGTGCTAATAGATTATCTATGTCAGTAGGCGTAGCTTTCTAATAAAAAATAATATTAATAATTCTCTGCAAATCCAGAAGTTGTAAAGCCAATTAAATTTCTATAGGAAAGAGAATTAACTCCCGATTACTACATTGGGAACAATCTTTGTTTTTTTTCAGTAAACCCCCCAAGTTATAATCGCAGAAAACAATCAGTATTGCTATCTGTAAAGTTACAATGAACCCTTTTTCTTGTAATTTACATTGCAAGGTATACTAAAGGAAGATTTCAATAATTGAAGTCTTCCTTTTTTCATTATGTGAGGGTCTCATATGCGTACGTAATAGACGTCAGAAGAAGTCCTTGTTATGCTCATCACCTTGAAGGCGCCACTCTCATTATCACAATGCTCTATAAGATCAAAGACGATACATGACTTAGGCAGTCCTGAGAATATCAATGTAAAAGAATTCTCTCCATACTCGACTGCTTTCCACTCTGGGAAGTAACTGATATTAACAGCATGTACTAAGTCGGATCTATGGTCAGAATGTTGGTCATATAGATAAGTTGTGGGCCATATCCTTATTAGTGTAGGTACATTGATCTCTTGTATACAGTGCACCACAACTTGCCCTTGCTCATGTACTTGTGCTTTGAGTTCTTGTAGTATCTCAGGTGAGATATTGACTTTAGGTTTTTTGATTATTGTCGGGAAGTCCATAACTAACTTGGTAGATTTAAGGACTCTAATTTACGATTGTAATGTTAATAATTTTAGGTAATCAGAACATTGATTTTGTTATATTTTTCTGTTTTAGATTCAGTATTAGTAATTGGGAATAGTCGAGCAGTTTCTGATATATTGCAAGGGGCTAATTCCCTGATAGTGGTGCAAGATTGAAAAATATATTGCGAATATTGACATATGGCGTATTTGTAATTGATTTTGTGATGGACCACTCAAGATTGTACATATGGCTTACATTATCTATTACAACTCCTTCAGGACAAGCTTCTCTTTTGATAGATCATACATAATATCATATAGTTGTTTCAGTGCTTCATATGCCACTGATGCATGGACAGTTTTATTGACTTGAAACAAATATTTTATTATTATTTTGTTATCCATTTGATTGGCTTCATAGTTGAATTTTGCAGCTTTTTCTGGTAGAGTAAGGTTAAGAGATTTAGGCAGACTTTCTATTGTATACCCTTCAGGAATCTCAATGCTGGCTATGGTTTGACTATATATTTTAGAATTGAAAAATACTGGAAACTCCCTAACTCTTTCTTCGAAAGGGTTTTTCTTAAGCCCGAAGTCTAATGTGGCATCTATAAAAATATTGCTGCCAACTTTCTTGGAGCAAGTATTGAGTACTTCGTTGTAAGCGAGGCTAATGGGCTTATATGTATCATCATAATTTTTTAATTCAGTCACCTCATAGGTGTTTTCCAAATTAAAGCTTTCAATGTCATCTTCTTGGCTGTCATCATCATTGCTGTCATCAGATGTTTCTTGATTTTCCTCTTTGTTGTTATCGGCATCATACTTAAACTTTGTAGAGGCCCTACCGATTCGTTTTCTCTTACTGGTGCCTATTAGTTGATTATTCTCAGTATCATAAGTGTATTGTGATACTGTCTGTACTTTAAAGAGATTAGGGTTTTCTATTTCTATGATTTCCGCATCTCCATCTTTAATGATAACACCGTAAAGGTTGATTGCTCTTGTGGGTAATTCTCCCATAGGACTGTATTTAGAACTTGCATCTAACAGAAGATATCCGTCCTCTATAGGGACATATACAATCACATAATCTAATTCAGTAAGGGTAGGAAAGTAAGTGTTAAGGATACCAGCACTTCTTGATTTCATTACTAATGGGTAACTCTCTATACCACATTTCTGAAGCATATTCTGAAGTAAAAGATTGAAGTCACCACTGGTTCCTGTTTTTTCCTTTAAGAATTTAGATAAGCCATTATATGAGTTTTTACCATACCTATCATTCCATGTATAATTGTCTCGTATATGGTTATAAATAAAAAGTAGTTTTTCATCTGAAGGCAGAGAATTAGCTTCTTCGATTATAGGATTAAGTTCTTTAAATTTTTTATCGATTTGATCTCCAAAATATTTTGATTCATTTAGTTGAATTGCGATATCTTTCCAGTTAGAGGATAGTTTTTGATTACGGCCGTCAGGGTATTGTATACTATGTAATTCATATTTTATACTCGATCTATAATCATCTATATTTAGAACGTATTTATCTTCCTTGATGGCTGGTATATTCTTGCCAGAAAGAGTATGATTCATCTCGTCGTGTTTTGACCCTTGTATAGGTTTGGATTCTGTTGATATAGGGTGAATTCCAGAAGGAATAGGAGTCAATGTGAAATATGAAGGTACATCAATGGAGTATTTAGATTCTTCCGTTGGGATAGAATGTTGAAAATACCATTTAGGAATACTGTATATGTATGGAGATGTCTTTTTGTATTTGACCTCAATCACAGAACCGCTTCTTACCTCTGGCATCGCAAATATTGTCTTCTTCCAGTTCTCAGATGTGTCCTCAGTATATATATCGCTTTTTTCGAGTTTAGTTGTGACAACTTCTCCATTAACATAGTTACTTGTGACACCTTTTATAGAAGAAATTTTCTCTCTGTTAGATCCTTCTTTGTAAAAAGGCAATACGAACTTGCCGTAGCTCTCTCCGTCTTCGTGATATACTTTGATTTTATAGTAGTATTCCATTTCGATTCTGGTACCTTTTTCGCCACTGAAGTTATAGCTTATCTCTATATTTTGTATGATATAGGCAGCACTGGCTGAGCTGTCTTTTGGATGCTCAGTTTGTTGTAATAGCTGCTCGGATACCTCTCCAAGTTTTTGTGATGAGAGTATAATATTTATTGATAATAATAGAGAAATTGTGAGTAAGTATTTCATATTTTTTTTATCGTTAATGGATTCAGTTCTGACTTATAACATTTGTCAAAGAAGCTTTTTATCTGCTTGTATTCTTTCGGATCATAATGACCTTCATTTAATGTAAATGTCTTTTTTATAATGATTTGTTTAGGCTTCTTTTGGATGACCTCATATTTGTAAGTCCCGTATTCGCTGGTGTTCTCCATTGTCTCTGATTCAATGATATCAGCGTTTTCGGGTAGATTTACAATGTAAGTATGTGTCGTTATAGAAGATCTTGGAAAATGAATTTCATGATCTCGCTTAGAATCTTTAGGTAGTTTAGGAATTTCCATTGATAAGATGTTAGTGGGTATAAAAGTGTAATCAGAAGCGGCCTCTAAAAAATCTTTACATTCGATGGTATAGTTAAAATTACTACTATGGTTCGCATTGTTTACATTGATACTAATATCTTTTACATTTTCTATTGGTAGTTTTTTATGTACAGTTTCTCTGAGGTATTTTTCAATTTTTTCGATAGACAGATTAGTATTTCGTATGTCTTTTTCTATTTGTAATCCAAACGATTTTCTACTTATTTCTGTGATTATTTTTTCTTGATTTATAATGTTTATCACTATAGTGTCATTAGACCGATTATCTTCTAATTTATACTTTGGAGTCTGTACCAAATTTCCACCATCAGTATTTATTTCGAGTACTATTCTATTATCAGTGAATGAGCCCAGATAATTAAATGGATTGTTATTAGAAGTACAATCGATCCAGAAAGTATCGTTTTCTATAGGAATATTAAGTATGATATGGTTGCCAGGAAATGGACTTGGAAAATCTTTGTATAAGTTATAACAATAACTTGATTCTGCAGCGACTTCTACATAATTAGATTTTATATCATATATCTCAAGCAATGATTTCATATAGAATGATAGGGCCTTGCAATCGCCATAACCTACTGAGTGAACCTTGTTAGGATCCATAGGATTAAGCCCTCCTTCATCTAATGATACGCTAACGTATCTAGTGTGCTCTTGTAAGTATTTGTAGATTTTTCTACTTATAGTTTCTTTATTGTCCTCAGGCTTTATATGTTTATTTATTTCTGATTTAATTGATACAATATCATTAAGCTTCTTGTCAGTTAGAAAGCTGTTTTGTATCCATTGTCCGTACTCATTCCAGGTTTCAAATGTTCCATCTATATCCTCAAAAGAAAACTTAATCGGTAAAATATATAGACTGGGCACTATAGACGAAAATGGGGGACTATAAGTCTCAGACTTGATAGCATTCTGGTTATTCATTGTGTACTTTAAGTCGCCATGAATATCTATGTTGTAATTCTCAAACTGGTTTTGCATAGTTCTTACAGGGAGTATGGTATTCACTTCATAAGTACTTGTAAGAACCGATACGTTATAATGTGGAATCGGATACCACACGGGGAGGCTCAGGGTATTCTTAGAGTCTTTCTGATAGCTGTATTCTATTACAATAGGGTAAGTCTGAGTATTGTAACTCCAGCGTTTTATTCTATAGTCACTAATTATCGAATAACCATCGCTTGATGCATTATCTTCGATTTCAGATGATTTTACTTTTTTTATAACCTTTCCTTCAGCGTTATAAACCGTTATTTTGAGATCGTTAATTTTTTCACTTCCTTTTTTATAGTGTATATAGACAGATTGGAACTGTTCTGCTTTTTTATTTAAGATTTTGATTTTTCTTTTGTGCTTCATTACATATTTGTCGTACTTATCGTGTTTGATAGTTATAGACTCATTGAGTATAATAGCATTTGCATTTTTGTAAAGACTATCTGGGATTTCTTGGCAGTATCCATTAGTAACGTTAATTGTTACAAAGACAATTGCGGTGACTAATAATCTATGAATAAGGGATTTGTATAACTGATTATCCATCAGTGGTATGAAGCGGTAGGAAGCGTAATCTGTATTCAATATTGACCTTTAAACTGATGGAAATTTATAATGATATATGTCAAAAGTCCAATTATTATGCCATCAAAAGCAAGATAACTTACACTAATTAGCTGTAAAGTTACCTTTGAAGCACCTGACAGCTTGGCTTTTATGTCCATCTTCTGATTACAAGTTTGTTCATACATTCTAATAATCGCCTGCAGGTATTAAAAATTCTGTCAGCTATACTTTATCTATCTTGTTCCAATACAGCTGACAGAAATATCCATCACCCACCATGTACGACATAGAACTGCTTAGCAATTCTATTTTTTCCATCTATCTTAATGGACGCTGTGTAGAGGCCATTATCATAAGTACTTGAGTTGATAACTGTGGGTTGAGCACTTATTGAGCTTACTTTCTCTGTGCTTATCAGGCTTCCTTTAGCATCATATATTTCTATGATGGCACTTCTGCTTTGGAATGCATCCATGCTGATAGATAATTGCTGATCTGCTGGATTGGGGTACAATACAATATCTTGTGCATTGATATCAAAATTATCCGATGTGATCTGTCCTTTATTTTTAGTGTCCTTCTTGTCTACTACTCCTTTGATGGTGAGGTATATATTCTGAGGATCTGTGTTGGCCGTGATGGTTACTCTTTTGGTTTGGGTAGCACCACCGATCTTACCTTTGTTAGATGAGTCAAACTGCACTAAGAGATTAGCAGTCTCTCCAGGCATGATAGGCTCTTTAGGGAATCTTGGGACTGTACAGCCACAAGAACCTTTAGCATTTATTATAATAAGTGGTTCGTCTCCAGTATTGGTGAATTCGAAGACATTTTGGATTTTTTCTCCTTCTATAACATTGCCAAAGTTGAATTCTTTAGCCTTGAATTCTAGTGATGTCATTGGACCTGTCAGATCAGTATCGGTGGTCGACTGAGTAGATGCTTTATTGATCACGCAGAAGTTAGTTATCATCAGGATTAAGCTTGTATAGATTATACTTTTCATGGATTGAGTTTTATTTGATTGTATGAATATTAAGTTTGAAAACGACATTTAGGGAGGATTCCTCTGAGCTTTCATTAGATACGTATCCCATAGTGATGCTTTAATTTCGTTATTAATTAGGTGATAACTAATATATAGGCCTCTGATTAGCTTATTGTTAACAAGGTATTTATACAAATTAACCTATAAAATTGCGGTAATTCGCATTATAATTTATTCCATATCTGCGTTAGAAAGCCTCGCCATAGCTAAGGCTATGTCTGCGTTTTCTGTCTTAATCTGAAATAAATTATATGAGCGATCTTATCCGCCATTCTATAAGTCAAATTGTATTACATATTAGATTCTACATACTTACCATTTGGTGTGATAAGAACAATAGGAAAATGCTTACATCCTTATATATTTTTGGATATTAACTATATTTGGTTTGTGTAGTTAAGACAATAACACCTTAATCACACGTATACTATACTGAGTTATGCTATTATTCTCATATATTTAGTAACAAGATAAAAATTTCATATGCTTAGATTCCTTGTATTTTCCTTTTTCGCTACCACATTAATTATCTCATGTGGAGATGGCTCTGAAGATAATAATACAACACCTGTTAATCTCAGTGTTGTAATCACTAATGCTGATGACGGTACGGGCTTAGTAGAAGTAGCCGCTACTGCTGAGAATGCAGTCAGTTATACAATGGATACTGGAGATACTGGCGCAGATATACTGAATAGTTCTGATGGACAATTCACTTATACATACGCTAATACAGGTACCTATACGATAGTCATAGCTGCCTTAGGTTCTACAGGAACGGCTATAGATAAGGAGGAAGTAATTGTGGTTAATTCTGGTGCCCCTGCTGTCGTAGGTGTGGGTTACAGTACGCCCATCAGTTATTTTGGTAAAGATCTGATCTGGAATGATGAGTTTAACGGAACCGAGCTTAATGAAGACTTCTGGTGCTATGATATAGGTACAGGATGCCCTAACCTATGTGGATGGGGTAACAATGAATTACAATATTATAGAAGTGAGAATACAAGAGTAGGAGATGGTGTACTCACGATAGAAGCTAAGAGAGAAAGTTTCTCCAATAGTGCATATACATCAGGTAAAATAGTAACCAGAAAAAAGCAGTTATTCCAATATGGTAGAATAGATATACGAGCTCAAATGCCCAAAGGTCAAGGTATGTGGCCAGCTATGTGGATGTTAGGTGATAACCAAGACGTCGTAGGATGGCCGAGTTGTGGTGAGATAGATATGGTAGAGATGATAGGTGGATCTGGTAGAGAGAATGAAGTACTGGGTACAGCCTTCTGGGATAATAATGGTGTAAATAATTTCACAGGAAAGTATAAGCTATCCTCAGGGACATTCTCTGATGAGTATCATGTATTCTCTATCATATGGGATGAGACGGCTATCAGATGGTACGTTGATGATCAGCTGTATCACACATTAGATATAAGCTCGCAACCACTTGCAGAATTAAGAGAGCAGTTCTATATGATATTTAATGTAGCAGTAGGCGGTAATCTGCCTGGGTCTCCTGATGCGACGACAGTCTTTCCTTCTGAATTAAAAATAGACTACGTCAGATATTTCCGAGACAATTAATTACAGAATTGATGATCTTATTATTACGAGATCATCCTATTATAAAAGGACTGATAGCGCCTTGAGATTTTGGAATAAGATCCGTCTCAGAATGCTACCTAACAAAACGAAACAAAACCAATCTAATGGCATTTATCATATTCCTCGCATGTACTGCGGCAGTTGCATTAATCACATACTACTTAAGTGGTAAAACAAAAGAAACTGCAGAGGGCTATTTCTTAGGAGGCAGAAGTCTGACCGCAGGAGTGATAGCTGGATCACTATTACTCACTAATCTTTCTACAGAACAGATAGTAGGGTTAAATGGTCAAGCCTTTACAGAAGGAATATTAGTCATGTGCTGGGAGACCTTAGCTGCTATAGCTATGGTTATAACAGCTTTGTTCTTACTGCCGAGATATCTTAAGGGAGGTATCACGACCGTGCCTCAGTTTCTTGAGACGCGATATGATACGATGACTAAGACTATCGCAACAGGATTATTCCTTTCTGGATATGTTGTGATTCTATTACCTATAGTATTGTATTCGGGATCATTAGCTATAGTGACGATGTTTGATGTACCTGAGGTACTTGGATTATCACATACAGCTGCACTATGGTTGTGTGTATGGGCGATAGGAATTATAGGAACTGTATATGCCGTATTCGGTGGATTGAAGTCAGTAGCAGTTTCAGATTCTATTAATGCTATAGGTTTGCTTATCGGAGGTATTATGATACCGTTCTTTGGATTATCTTATATAGGTGATGGATCTATTATGACAGGTATAAGTAATCTGTACCATTCAGCTCCTGAGAGATTTAACTCTATAGGAGGGCCTGATGCCAGCGTTCCATTCTCTACGATATTCACCGGTATGATGTTAGTACAGTTATTCTATTGGGGGACTAATCAAGCGATTATACAAAGAGCTCTGGCTGCTAAGAACCTTAAGGAAGGGCAGAAAGGATTATTATTAGCTGCATTCTTTAAGATATTGGGGCCATTAATTCTCGTTATCCCTGGGATGATTGCCTATTATATATTCAAAGATGAAATAACCGTTGCAGATCAAGCATATCCTATGTTAGTCAAGACGGTATTGCCTGTGGCATTAGTGGGGTTCTTTGCTGCGGTATTATTTGGTGCTATACTGAGTTCTTTTAATAGTGCACTGAATAGTTCTGTGACACTTTTTGGATTGGATATATATAAGGAGCATATTAATAAAGACGCAGATGAGCAAACCGTTGTTCGTGTAGGGAAGATATTTGGTGTAGGATTAGCCTTTGCGGCAATGTTTATAGCGCCATTTATAGCTAAAGCACCGAATGGACTTTTTGGATATTTACAAGAGATTAATGGTTGTTACAGTATTCCTATTCTGACGATAATCATAGTTGGTTACTTGACTAAGTACGTTCCTGCTATTGCTGCTAAGGTAGCTATCATATTAGGATCAGTGCTATACTTCATAAGTCAATTTATACTAAAACCACATGTCTTTGGTGATGATAATTACTTGCACTTCCTTCATGTGATGGCGATCCTTTTTGTAATGAACGTGATCATCATGTTGGTCATAGGTATGGTTAAGCCAAGGAAGGTTGCATTCGAGCTACCTTATACAGAACAAGTAGACATAACGCCATATAGATTTGTTAAGCCTGTTGGATTAGCGATTGTCATCATTGTAGTCCTTATGTACGCGTATTTTTCTTAAAAATAATATTCAATAAAATTATAAATGATTTCTATGTATAGATTTTCAAACATTCTATTTTTTGTAATAGTCTTCCATTTTATATCATGTGGTCAGAAGACTGTACCAGCTAAAGTTGTCAATAAAGATTTCAGTGTAGATAAGTTATTAAAAGAAATGACGCTCGATGAGAAAGTCGGTCAGATGAATCAGTATAATGGATTCTGGGATGCCACGGGTCCTGCACCATCTGGCGGTGATTCTAAGAAAAAATATGATCACCTTAAGTCAGGTATGGTCGGTTCTGTACTTAATGTCACTGGCGCTGAGAGTGTAAGAAAAATGCAGGAGACGGTTGTCAATGATACACGATTAGGAATACCACTTATTTTTGGCCTCGATGTGATACATGGGCATAAGACACTAAGTCCTATACCTCTCGCTGAAGCAGCGAGCTGGGATCTTGAGGCGATAGAGAATTCTGCGAGAATAGCAGCTATAGAAGCGTCTGCACGAGGTATCAACTGGACATTCGCTCCTATGGTGGATATCTCACGTGATGCACGATGGGGTAGAGTGATGGAAGGCGGAGGAGAAGACCCATACCTCGGTAGTAAAGTAGGGGTAGCACGAGTCAATGGATTCCAAGGAGAAGACCTTTCGGCTAATAATACTATTGCAGCATGTGCTAAGCATTTTGCTGCTTATGGATTCTCTGAGTCAGGCAAAGATTATAATACAGCAGAAGTCAGTATGACAACTTTGTATAATACTGTTCTACCACCGTTCAAAGCATGCTCAGATGCAGGCATCGCAACATTCATGAATTCTTTCAGTACAGTCAATGGTATACCGAGTACTGCTGATACATGGTTACAACGTGATATACTAAAAGGTAAGTGGGGCTTTGATGGATTTGTAGTTTCGGATTGGGGATCAGGCTCAGAGATGATAGCTCATGGATTTGCCACTGACAAGAAAGATGTGGCTATCAAAGCTACCAATGCAGGATCAGATATGGATATGGAATCATATGCCAATGTCAACTTCCTCAAAGAAGCCGTAGAAGAAGGATCTGTCTCTATGGATTATATAGACGATGCAGTGAGAAGAATCCTGAAGGTCAAAAAAGATCTCGGACTCTTCGATGATCCATATAAATACTGCAGCCCAGAAAGAGAAAAGAACCTATTGTATCATCCAGATCATAAAGCAGCTGTATTAGATATGGCTAAGAAGTCAATCGTACTTCTTAAGAATGATAATGCCACACTTCCTATTTCTAAGAACCAAACTGGTCTTGCAGTCATAGGAACATTAGCTCAGGATAAGGACAGTCCACTCGGAAATTGGCGTATGGGATCTGATCCGAATACAGCCGTATCTGTCCTCGAAGGATTAGATAATATGGGTATCAAATACAAATATGCAGAAGGTGTTAAGTTAAGCATCGGTGCTAATGCTTTTATCAGCGAAGTAGAGATCAATGAGACAGACCGCAGCCAATTTGCTGAAGCTATAGAGTTAGCCAAGAACTCAGAGAAAGTACTCATGGTCTTAGGAGAACATAGTTATCAGTCGGGAGAAGCACGTTCTCGAGCGACTATAGGATTACCAGGATTGCAGCAGGAGTTATTAGAAGCCGTCTATGCAGTCAATCCTAATATCGTTCTCATATTAATGACAGGAAGACCATTAACTATTAACTGGGCAGATGAGAATGTGCCTGCTATATTAAATACTTGGCATCTCGGTTCTGAGACAGGTAATGCTATAGCAGAAGTTCTTGTAGGTAATTATAATCCACGTGGTAAGTTACCGATGACATTTCCAAGATCTGTAGGTCAGATTCCTATCTATTATAACCACTTAAGAACAGGTAGACCTGGCCCGAGTAACTTGGTTTTCTGGTCGCATTA
>CALLAG010000233.1 GCA_938002705.1 uncultured Saprospiraceae bacterium
GGCTTACCACCTATGCCAGGTGTAGTAGATTTTGACGCAGCGGGAGTAGGTGTATGTTTCATATGGAATCTATCATATGCTGATGGATTGACGGGCTTAGCAGCTGGTAACAATGTTTCACAGTTAGATGGATGTTTCGAATTAAGTAATTCGATTCAAGTAACAAGAACAGCACCAACAGGTTGTCAAGCCGATGGAGGTACTATCACAGGCGGACCATTTACATTTACAAGTATAGGAGATGGAACACCGGATATGATACCAGCAGGATCTATCACATTAGCCAATGCAAATGGTATGAACTCACAATGGGTAGTTACGGACGATCAAGGCATTATCTTAGGCTTACCACCGATGCCAAGTGCAGTAGATTTTGATGGAGCAGGAGCAGGTAACTGCTTGATCTGGCACCTTAGTTTTGACGGTACGATTACAGGAGCAGACGTAGGTATGAATGCAAATAATATCCAAGGCTGTTGGAGCTTATCGAACCCGATCACAGTAGTAAGAGAGAACGCAAGTGGCTGTCAGGCGAATGGAGGAGAATTATTCGGCGGACCATTTGCATTTGATTCAGTTGGTGACGGTACACCGGATACGATCCCTGCAGGTTCTATTACCTTAGCTAATAGCAATGGTATGAATAGCCAATGGATTATAACAGATGATCAAGGTATTATCTTAGGCTTACCACCGATGCCAAGTGCAGTAGATTTTGATGGAGCAGGAGAAGGAGTATGTTTGATCTGGCACTTGAGTTATGATGGTATGATAACGGGTTTAGCAGTAGGTAGTGATGCAAACAATATCACTGGATGTGCAAGCTTAAGTAATTCTATCGCGGTGACAAGAACATCTCAGACTACTGGAGGCATTGTTATCAATGAACTCAATAGTAACGATAGATTTGAAATCAAGAATACTGGAAATACATCTGTCGATATTTCTTCATACTGGATATGTGATTTCCCTGCATATAATCAATTAAGTACACTATCAGTAGAATGTGGTGGAGATTTGATACTTGATCCGGGAGAGATAGTAACATTAGTAAGTGCTTTTGATATTTCAGAAGCTGATGGAGAATTGGGATTATATTTAAATACTCAATATTCTAATCCTGGTAGCATAATCGATTATGTAGAGTGGGGTAGTACGGGTCACTCAAGATCATCGGTAGCTGTTGCTGCTAATATATGGACAACTGGAGACTTTGTTCCTGCATTTTCGTCTACGATGTCTATAGAATATGATGGAACAGGTAATACATCTATGGACTGGTCTGAGGACACTTATTCTCCATGTATGGAGAACTTAATAGAGAATGATACTGATGAATTATTTATCACAGTATTCCCTAATCCAACTCAAGATGTGTTAAATGTTCAATTCGATTCATACAATGATGCAGCTGGAGAAGTATTGATCTATAATAGTACTGGTCAAGTGATTCTTAGTAAGAAGGTAGATATGGATGTGCAGACATCACTACCTATTGATATTAGGAATTATCAAAATGGCACTTATTATATAAAGGTAAATTCTAGAAATAGAAGCACAATAGGGCAATTTATTAAATTATAAATAGTTCAAATGTCAGTTTTTTTGAGAGGTTGCTTCTTTACGAAGTAGCCTCTCATTTTTTATAGTATAATATCAATGCCCATACAGATTACTGCTACCTGATGACTTAGTTTATTGATCACTTCTATTTATTCTCATTTTTATTTAGAAATTGCGTCTTTTTTCGAAGGATAATAGGATCACTATTGTCTAACACTAAGAATCAATAATAATAGGAATGATCAAATATTTAATTTTTGGATTAATTGCTCAGATGAGCACGATGGGTTTCGGGCAAGATTTTTATGACTTAGAAGTCGTCCAAACGATCGAGATTACTTTTGAAGAAAGTAATTGGGATGCATTACTAGATGCTCAGAAGAATGGTGCTGGTGATTATATATTAGCTCAAAGTGTGGCGATCAATGGTGTCGTCTTAGATAGTGTAGGTGTCAAGTATAAGGGCAATAGTTCTTATAGTGCTAATCAAGTAAAAAATCCTTGGCACATAGAATTAGATACCTACAAGGACCACGAGTATGACGGCTATACAGATATCAAATTAGCCAATGGACGTAACGATCCTTCATTTCTTCGTGATGTTCTTAACTTTCAGATACTAAGACAATACATGGATGCTCCCTTGTCTAATTATGCTAATCTTTATGTCAATGGCGAATTAATAGGGCTCTATACCAATACAGAATCTATATCTAAGAAATTTGCTAAAAGTAGATTTGGTTCTAAAGACAACGCTTATTTTGATTGTAGCCCTCCGGGAGGTGCAGGTCCTCAGACCAGTGATTTCCCTAACCTTGTCTATATGGGTGAGGATAGTGTCGCTTATTATGATTCTTATGATATGAAATCTGATGACGGATGGGCAGAGCTTATAGACTTATGCGATACTCTAACTAATAATATAGATGACATAGAGAATATATTGGATGTAGATAGAGCTCTATGGATGATTGCATTCGATAATGTCACGGTCAATTTAGACAGTTATATTGGAGCCTTTGCACAGAATTATTATTTATACCGAAGTGACTTTGGACAGTTTTTTCCCATCATATGGGATATGAATGAATCTTTTGGAGTCTTTACTAGAACAGGTACTTCTGACTTAAGGAATACTATAGATAAGCAACAGATGGATCCTTTACTTCATATCAATGAAGCTAACTATCACCTCGTAAGCCAGTTGTTGAATGTGCCATTGTATAAGCGTATGTACTTAGCACATTACAAGACTATACTTTTAGAAAATTTTGATAATAGAAATTATTACGATCTCTCACTACAACATCGAGCGACGATCGATGCATCTGTACAAGCTGATCCTAACAAGTTTTATACTTACAATAACTTTATAGATAACTTAGATTCTGACGTCGGTGGCGGAGGCGGTGGTCCAGGTGGCGGACGTACGATACCTGGTATTACAGACTTGATGGATGGAAGATCAGATTACCTTCTTGGACTTAATGATTTTACACAGACGGAACCTTCTATAGCAGATGCAGTACTTTCTGATTCTAATCCTACAGTAGGTGATAATCTAAGCATAACAGTATCTACTACCGATGCCAGTACTGCATACTTAGGTCACAGATCCGAGACCATAGCACCATTTACGAGAATAGAAATGTTTGATGATGGTGCTCATAATGATGGAGCAGCAGGTGATGGAGTATTTGGTGTAGATATATTAGTTACGGATCTATCTACGCAATATTATATCTACGCAGAAAATAGTAATGCTGGTATATTCTCACCCAGACGTGCAGAATACGAGTACCATACAATTACAGCAAAGAATCCTACTGCCGTC
>CALLAG010000234.1 GCA_938002705.1 uncultured Saprospiraceae bacterium
CAAATCAGATATCATCAGATCTAATCTTCTTAATGAAGAGACAGTTAATGTATATCCTGATACATTAGTATGGATAAGAGATTTCGCTTACTCATACAACGAACCTATGACAAGAAATTATTTCTGGCATCCAGCATTTGACGACTACCCAGTGGTAGGTGTTAACTGGAATCAAGCTAAAGCCTTCTGTAACTGGAGATCACATATGTGGAACTCATACAAAGGTGAAGACGAGCCTAATACAGAAGAATTCAGATTACCATTCGAGTCAGAGTGGGAATGGGCTGCCAGAGGTGGAAGAGCTATCGCTCCATACCCATGGGGTGGTTACTATATAAGAAATGCAAAAGGTTGTCTACTTGCTAACTTCAAGCCAGGTAGAGGTAATTATCCTGAGGATGGAGGCTATTATACTGTGAAAGCAGATGCTTACTTCCCTAATGATTACGGTCTATATAATATGGCAGGAAACGTGTCTGAATGGACAGAAACTGCATACCACCCTGCTGCATATCAGCATACACACGATCAGAATCCTGACATTAAGTACGATGCTAAAGATGATGATCCAGAAGCTTACAAAAGAAAAGTTGTAAGAGGAGGATCATGGAAGGATATCTCGTATTACTGCCAGACAGGTACAAGAAACTTTGAGTATCAAGATACGACTAAGTCATACTTAGGATTCAGATGTGCATTGACATTCTTAGGAAGATCATTAAATGACTTCTAATAAGGTCTTACCATTTAGGCAATATTTTAACATTTACAATATTTTTTTAATCAGTTAATTATCTAACTTATAAATTCTAACTAATGAGTTTTATCAAATCAAAAGGTTTTAAATATTTCAAGAATTTCACAATTGGTGTAGGTGCCGCTGTCGTAATGGTCGGTGCATTAGGAAAAATCAATAGTGCTCCATGGGGAGGACCAGCAATAACAGCAGGACTTCTTGTAGAGGCATTCTTATTCTTCATGTTAGGTATCTTACCTCCAGAGAAAGACTACTATTGGGAAAAACTTTACCCAGGATTAGATTCATATAATACTAATATAGCACCACTTACAGCAGGTGGACAAGCAGGTGGCATGAGACCATTAGATGCAGCGGCAGTAGAAGGAAACCTTGGCGGAATGCTTACAGAATTACAAGACATGTCTAAGAGTCTTGGAAGTCTTAAGGCACTTCAAGAAGTAGATTTCTCTCAGACTAAAGATCAATTATCTTCTATGAATAATTTCTACGCTCGTATGAATGAAGCAGCAGCTTCTCTTAACGAAACATTAGAAGATACTAAGATATATAAAGAACAAATCGGTTCGTTAAATAGAAACCTGACTTCTCTTAACGGAGTATATGGTAACGTTCTTGGCGCTTTCAAAAAAGGCGTAGAATAGGCATAGTTTTTTTTACTATTTTCTTTACTAACAAATTAAAAACTATAACAAATGTCTATTCCTAAGGAACCCCGACAACTGATGATTAACATCATGTACTTGGTACTCACTGCCCTACTGGCACTGAATGTATCCGCAGAAGTATTTAACGCATTTAAGATGGTCGACAAAGGATTAGTTAAGTCTAATAAAGCATTAGATGATTCTATGACAGGACTACCAGATGCGATTAGAGATGGAGCCAAAACAAGACCATCACTAGCAACGTATGCAGAAAGAATTGATCCTATAAAATCAACTTCTGATAGTTTAGTAGCATTCTTAGAAGGCATCAAAACTCGACTTATCGAAGATAAAGATGAGAATGGTGTAATAAGAGGTGGATATATAGATGATCCTACTACACCTGGAATACAGAAGCTGAAAATGGAAAAAGATTATGCAGTAACAACAAGAATACTAATAGATCAAACGAATCCAGAAGCTGGCTTAGGTAATGAACTTAAAGCTAAGTTAGAAAAGTACAGAACAGATATCCTACAATATGTAGATGAAGAAAATCGAAAAGAATTCGAGAAAAATATATCTGTACAAATAGATGAAGATACATGGCAGACTAAAGGTAAAGCGAGTTGGGCTCATATGAACTTTGATCATATGCCATTACAAGCAGTATTACCTATATTCTCTAAGTTCATTAATGATGTAAAATCTACTGAGGCTTCAGCGCTTAACTATCTTGCCAGTAAGGTGGGAGCTGGTGGTGCAACAGTCGTATTAGATAAGTTTAGAGTTGTATCAGCTCCAGAAAAGTCTTACATAATTAAAGGTGATAAGTACAAAACAGATATATTCTTAAGTGCATCTACTGGTGATAACTCAGGTACTAAAATATCATATTCTGTAAATGGAAAACCTCTAAGAACAAATAAAGAAGGAGTTGCTGTATTTGAAACGACGGCTTCAAGAAATGGAGAAAACAAGTTTACTGCTAAAGCTACTGTAACAGATCCAGTAACAGGTAAAACTACACCATACACTAAAGAATTCTCTTACGAGGTAGGTGAAAGATCGATGACTGTATCTGCATCTAAGATGAATGTATTCTATATCGGTGTGGATAATCCTGTAGAAGTATCAGCTGCGGGTGTTAACTCATCAAGCATCAAAGTCAATATGACTGGTGGAGGCGGTACTATCAAGAAGTCACCTAAGGGAGGATATATCGTAAATGTAAAAACACCTACTAAGAAAGGTGAATACTGTTACGTAACTGTATCTGCTGATGGTCTTAACGATAAGAAGCCGTTCAGAGTAAAAAGAATTCCTGATCCAGTGCCGAAACTATCTAAGAGTAGAGGTGGATCTATGTCAGCTGGAGAATTTAAAGTACAGCCAGGTGTATTCCCTGTACTTGAGAACTTCGACTTCGAGGCATCTTGTAAGATTGCAGGATATAGAGTTATCAGAGTACCTAAGAGACAAGATCCTCAGGTATCAGATAATCCAGGTGGTAAGTATAATGCAGCAACTAAAGCACTCATAGCTAAAGCGAAGCCATCAGACAAGTTCTTTTTTGAGAATATTAGATGTAAATGCCCTGGAGATAGTGGAGCAGGAAGTAGAGACTTAGGGGGTATGGTATTCAACATTAAGTAAAATTTTTATAATTTTTAATTTAAAAATCATGTTAAGAAAATTATTATTTCTCGTAATCGGTATAAGCATCTCAGTAGGCATGAATGCTCAAGATACAGAGACTCAAATCATAACAGAATCAGGAACTCCTCTGGAAGATTTCTACATAGATGGTGTCGTTAAGCGATCATTAGTAGAAGAAGGACCAGTATTGGATTTTGATCAGCCAAGAGAATCTGATGTTGTATGGGAAAGAAAATTATGGAGAGTCATCGACACCAGAGAGAAAATGAATATGGCATTCAGAAGTCCATTGAAACCTTTCTTTACGATTCTCAGAGAAATGTCAGAGAATGGTGACGTAGCTGTATTCAAAGATGAATTCTTCAGAGAACCTATGACTATCGAAGAAATAGATAAGGAACTTAACAGAGTCGATACTACTACTGTATTTGACTATGATACTTACGAAGAGAAAGTACAAGTTATCCGTAATACTATTGACTGGAACAATATCAAAAAGTATAGAGTAAAAGAAGTATGGTACTTCGACAAAGAAGCTTCTGTTCTAAAAGCAAGAATATTGGGTATATCCCCTATCCTTGATGAGGTAGATGCTGATACTGGCGAGTTAAAATACTCAAGACCTTTATTCTGGATATACTATCCTGAAGCTCGTGAGCATCTAGCTAAGTTCAGAGTAGAGAATGAGAGTAATGATATATCTCCTATGTCATGGTATGATCTATTCGAGATGAGACAGTTCTCAAGTTACATCATGAAAAGATCGAATACACTTGACCTAAGAATCTCAGATCAGTTTACTGGTTATGAGAGAGAAGGTATCGATAGATTAATGGAATCAGATAAGATCAAAGCAGAATTGTTCAACTTCGAACATGACCTTTGGGAATACTAACTGATACCAAAAACAAACATATTAACCCGGATCAATTCATTTTGATTCGGGTTTTTCTTTCTACATACCATACTACAATTACTATAATATACTCTAAGGATATCAGCCACAGCTTCTGCGAGAAGTCATTACTCTGGTACGTGCTGTAACTCAGCATAATCAAGAACGACCACACGAGGATCCATATCCGATTATAAAAAACACTGAGCGCTATAGGTATGATCAAATACCAAGGGTGCACGGTAGTCGTACAAAAAAGATAGATGACAAATGAAATAAACATAGAACTCAGAAGTGCAATATCTGCTATTCTGGATCTATAATACTTCCATGCGATCATCAGAATCAAACCTAATGCTGTCACTGATAACAAAGGACCTATAATACTTATCTGATTATAACCAGTCACTACTTTCCCTACATATCTCAGCACATAATAGAGGCTTGCATTAAACTCAAACTTCCTGAAATAGAGGTCAATGCTCTCCATGAAATGAGATAAATCTAAGCCCATAAAGAAAGGAACAAAAAGAACGGCCATAGATAATGTCAATGTAACGCTAAAAGTCATCACTCCCCTACCTTTCTTATACAGATATACGAATACCAATGGCAAGAACATCAATGGCAACAACTTAGTCGCGATGCTACCTGCAAAGAACAATCCTGATACCAAATTTCTTGTAGCTAATAAGTAATAGATCCCTCCTAATAAGAAGAATAGCATCACCCCCTCATAATGTACATTACCCATGATCTCTATAATGACAAGAGGATTAAGAGCGTATATGAGAACGTTTCTTTTATCTAACTGAAGAAGGGCCAGAATCTTATAGATAAAGCCTATACTGCCAAGTTCTGCAGCAAATAATAGAAGTTTCATAATGATGGTTGCCGTCGACACAGAAAAGGCACTTGATATGGTCGATAGGTAAAAGATAACTTGGCTAATGGGAGGATAGATAGTGAAATAGTGAGGAGAATTCATAGAAGTATACAATGCATTCATAAGCTCATCGGTAACTATCCCTTGATCTATAATCTCGGAAGGTAGGTATGTCAATGGATGTATACCCTCATGCATAAGGAGTCCATCCCAGAAGAACCTATAGATATCATTAGAGAGATTAGGAAATGAAAATATCAGAATAATACGAGCAACTATCGCTAAGCCTATCAATGTATACATAGAGACCTCTATCTTCTTATTAGTATATAGTAAAGCTCCGTAGCTAAAAAACGCGATAGAGAAGCCTGTCAGGATCTTAAAGAATTCATTCTGTTGTACTTCATAGCCTAAGTAATAGATGCTACTCAGTAATAAAGCCGAAAACAAAATGGTACTGCTATACTTAAGAAGCGGCTTGATAGTTCAAGTGTTTGACAGAGTAGAAGAATATTGTGCCATAGCCTAAAAATAGGAATATATGGAATAGTAGCATCGATAGATTACCAGATAAGATACCAGCTATGATTCCAACCAAGAAATAAATGGCAAGCATCCCTTCAAATATGGTAACAAAGGATAACTTAACCCCTTGGTACTTGTTCTTCTTAAATGAGTCCGCTATACCAGTTATATTGAACTTTGGCGTTCTCACGAATGAAGACTTCCTTCCCATATATCCTGCTATAACGGCTACTGAATTATGAAATGAAAGCCCCATAGACAATGATAGAAAAACGGGAAACAAAATCACAAATTTCCAAATAGACTTCCACTTTGATTGGCCTTTCCAGGAAGCTTTGACATTAGCTACATAGAAGACTATGATGACCATTATCATAGAAAAGAAAAAGAAATTCAATAGATAAACCTCTGAGGACAAGGGATTTATAACATAAATTAATGGTACACTAAATACACCTAACATAAAAACAAATAGAAAAACAGAGCTTCCTAATAGGTGCATACTTGCATGTAGCTTCTGAGTGAACTTAATCTGGGATTTCCATATCGTAGGCAGCAGCTTCTTAGCGGTCTCTGCACCACCTTTCATCCATCTATATTGTTGTGACTTTAAGCCAATCATCTCTGCAGGGAGTTCTGCTGGAGAGGTGACTTCTTCCAGGTAGGTAATCTGCCATCCCTTAAGTTGTGCTCTATAGCTGAGGTCAAGATCCTCAGTGAGTGTATCAGCTTCCCACCCTCCTGCGTCTTCTATAGCCGCAGCTCTCCAGACACCAGCTGTACCATTAAACTGCAGAAGGAAATTACCTGATTCTCTACCCTGCTGCTCTACTGTGAAGTGTACATTGAGTTGCAGTGCTTGCATCTCAGTAATGAGAGAATAGCCTTGATTGATATGTCCCCACTTAGTCTGTACGACTGCGATCTTTTCATTATTGAAGTATGGTATAGTGTTCTTGAGGAAATCTTTCTGAGGAAGAAAGTCAGCATCAAATATGGCGATGAATTCACCTTTAGCATTTGTAGTAGCTTCTTTTAGTGCTCCCGCTTTATAGCCTTTTCTGTCAGTTCTTTGGATAACTTTTATATCGAATCCCTTGGCTCTATATTCTTCTACCTTAGCTATAGATCTCTCTACTGTCTCATCTGTACTATCATCTAATACTTGTATCTCAAGCTTCTCTTTGGGATAGTCTATAAGACATATATTATCTATCAATCTGTCTACAACATAGAACTCATTAAACAGTGGTAACTGAATAGTCACCATAGGTGCATTCCCATTCAACTCTGGCTTTACCACTTTGTCTTTAGCTTCTCGTCTATGATGACTTACGTAATGTATAAGCAGATGAAACTGAAATACACAATACATCAATATATAAAGCAAACACAGGATGTAAGCACCTAAAATTATATTACCTAATAACTCCAATTTTATATCAATTTGAATATCGTCCACAATATCTTATGTCCCGCAAGTATCGTCCCTTTGATAGTTCCAGATACCTTTGATTGACCTATTCTTTTTCTATATCGTACGGGGACCTCTTTACACTTAAGTTTGAGCTTGGCTGCTTTGACTTGCATCTCTACTGTCCATCCGAAGTCTCTATCTTGCATATCTATCTCCATCAAAGCATCATAAGTAATAGCTCTGAATGGACCAAGGTCTGTAAATTTATAATTGTAAAAAAGCTTTATTAAACTTGTTGCTAACCAGTTACCGAATATCTGCTGTACTTGCATAGATCCTTGCTCTAGTTCTCCTAATGCTCTGGACCCTATAACCATATCGTAATCTTCATCTACGATAGGTTGTATTACTGCAACTATCTCTTCTGGATGATCAGAATAGTCACCATCTAAGAATACGACAATATCGGGCTTGACCTTCTTAGCGGCGATATGCTCTAAGCCCACAAGACATGCACTCCCATAACCCTTATTTTTTGCCATGATAACTGTAGCACCATTAGATTGAGCACGCTGAGCTGTATTGTCTGTACTGTTGTTATTACAGACTATAATTTCTCTTACAATATCCTTAGGGATATCATTCAGTACATGAACTATGGACTTTTCTTCGTTATAAGCAGGTATGATGACGTCTATATTCAATGTAAATGGTAAAATTCCTTTGTCAAAAAATCAAAAAGCTAATTTACCCTATAAATCCAGCCTATTATGACTATATCAGACAATATGTTGAATAATCCAATTATTTTTGACTCAGCATTAAGTGCCAAAATTAGAATCCAGTATGATCAGTAAGATATTAAAGTGCATAGCATATACAGTTATAACAATTACATTTATAGCCTTACACTCATGTCAGGATGATTCTATATCTACAGATCCGGATATCCCACTTAGGTTCTCATTAGACACGCTTACATTTGACACAGTTTTTACACAGATAGGCTCTGCCACAAGATCGTTCAAGGTATACAACGATCTTGATCAAGCTGTTATCATCAATAATGTACAATTAGACGATGCATCTGACTTCTTTCGTATGAATGTGGACGGTACGAGTGGAGACCTTATAGAAGACGTAAGAATAGAGCCTAATGACAGTATATACATATTTACTGAAGTGACTATAGATCCAGATATGGATATCAGCGTAAGCCCCTTCGTAATAGAAAGATCTATCAACTTTACAGCCAATGATTCTGATTACAGCATACTGCTCCAAGCATGGGGCCAAAATGCCAATTATGTACCAAGTAAAGACAGCAAGTCAACAGTCAATCTACTAAGCTGTAATCTCGGACAGATCAGCTGGGATGATCCTAAGCCTTATGTCATATATGGTGCACTGATAATAGACAGTTGCGAAGTCATCATACCTGAAGGCCAGAAAGTGTATGTACATGGAGGTATCGCTATCACCGATCTGGGTACCTATAATGACGGACTCCTTGTACTATTACAAAATGGAAAATTAACCATCAATGGCACTGCCGAAAATCCAGTGACTATCAAAACCGATAGACTGGAACCAGAATTCGACGAAGTACAAGGACAATGGTCAGGCATACTCTGTACGCCTGGCAGTGAAGTCAATATGAGTCATACTACAATAGAGAATTCTATAGTAGGATTATCGGTAGATTCTACTGCAAGAGTGACATTACAATCATGCCAAATAGCTCATACATCAGGCAGCGCTATATCAGCCTCTAACGGACTCATAACTGCTAACAACTCCTTGTTCTATGATAATGGTTCTTATGGGCTAAGCTTGAATTTTGGCGGTGTATATAACTTTAATTATTGTACGGTAGCTAATTACAACAATCAAGATCAAGCTGTATTTCTAAATAACTTCAAGTGTATCGTCGCCGACTGCAGTGAGATATTACCTAATCCACTGCAAGCGACTTTCCGCAATTGTATTCTGGTAGGTAATGACGAAGATGAGATTGCATTAGCTGATATCACTGATGGAACAGAGCCAAGTTTTTTTGACTATAATCTTAATAATTGCATAGTACTTGTAGACGAGCTATTAGATGCTGATGCCCATCCTAACTTCTTTAATAACTGTATCGATTGTAAAAATATCAACAGGACCGACTCTATCTTCTTAGATCTTGACAACTTTGACTTCAGCCTTGACACGACCTCAGTTGCTATAGATATGGCTAAAGATATATCAGGTATAACTACAGATATATTAGGTAACTCAAGAGAGCAGAACACACCAGATATCGGTTGCTACGAATTCCAGAAGTAGTATACGCTTACAACACCTCTTCTGGCAAAGATTCCTTTGATTCTATCTTAGTGAATATTAAGATAATCAATCCTAATATAAAGAATACTGAAGTTGCAAGAACGGGATGCCTTAGATTACCAGTCACTTGACTTACTACCCCGAATATCAAAGTGCCCATAACTATAGATAGAAAAGTCAATACCTGATAGAAACTAAAGTATGTAGTCAGTGGTATATCTGGATCATCAATCATCTTAGAATAGGTAGATCTCGATAGCGATTGTATGCCTCCGAATACCAATCCTACAAATATAGATATGACAAAAAACATCGTCTTACCCGTCACGAAAAAAGACCCAATACATATAAACACCCACATGATAAGTTGGATAAGTAGCGATATCTTGTTTCCAAATTTTCCCGATACATACGCAAATAGGAAAGCGCCTATAGCTGCAAGAAATTGTAATAATAAGATCAAAACTATCAGCTCGCTGCTGCCAAAATTCAGTTCTACCTTAGCAAAAAGACTGGCCAGAAGAATAACAATATTAACCCCAGCTATATAAAAAAAATAAGATGCTAAAAACCTTACTTTCATCTTCTGCTTCCATATTTTCTTACCTACGATTTTTACTTCTTTGAAGCCTTGAAATATGACTTTAGAATCCATCTTCTTATGTACATCCGATGGAAGTCTATAGAATGGTATCATGGCAAATCCTATCCACCATAACCCCACTAATAAGAACCCTATTCTTATAGGTAACTGCTCACTATCGAATCCTAACTGAGTGTGGAACTGTATCATCCCCAATATAGCAACAAGTAATATTACAGATCCTATATAACCATAAGCATAGCCCTTAGCACTGACCTTATCATGCTGATCTTCTGAGGCAATATCCGGCAAGTACGAATTATAGAATACCAGACTACTCCCAAAGCCTATCGTTCCTATAATATATGCTACTAATGCAAACATGGAACGCTCTCCGCTATCAAAGAAAAACAGGGCGATACAGCCCACCGCTCCTATAAGGGTAAATAGCTTAAGGAAACTCTTACGTCTCCCACTATAGTCAGCAATTCCTGATAAGAAAGGTAGCAAAATAGCAATCATAAGATAAGCGATAGAAATAGAAAAAGAGTAAACAGAATCCCGCTCAAGATCTGCTCCGAAAATAGTAAACGTATCAGGAGCAAGAGCTGCAAAGAAAGGTGGAAATACAGCCGTAGATATCACTAAATTAAAGGCAGAATTAGCCCAGTCGTAGAATGCCCAGCCCGTAATTGTCTTCTTATCATTCTTAATATGCTCCATATCTTAATTATATAATGACAAATTAGGTAAAAAATAATGTAATGAAGATGCCTATTTCATTGAAGTGAAAACATATTTTTAGAAAAAATTAATTTCGATAAGAAACACTACTATAATAATTGTCACATTCTGTAGATTTTACGTCTCAATAATAATACATACTTACCTATAATGAATTTAGTAATTCTGTCCCGAAATCCTGCGCTTTATAGCACTCAGAGTCTTGCTCGTGCTGCCAGAAGAAAGCATCATTATGTGAGGATTATAGATTATAATAATTGTGATCTTATAATAGAAGAGAATAATCTCATAGTCTCGTATCACGGACAAGTCCTTGAGGATATAGATGCCATCATTCCGAGAATAGGAGCCAGTTATACGAATTATGGCGCCGCGGTGATCAGACAATTTGAAGAAAAAGGAATCTATACCACCTTATCTTCTGCTGCTCTCCTAAAAGCAAGGGATAAGTTAAGTTGCTCACAACTATTAGCAGCTAAGGGCTTAGCCGTACCCAAGACTATCGTCTCTAATAATAGCATCATATATGAGCACTTACTCAATAACTTTCAGGAAGATAAAGTTGTCATAAAACTGATCAACGGTACACATGGAATCGGTGTAATACTTGCTGACAAAGCAACACAAGCGGGATCTATCTTAGAAGCTTTTAACAAGAGTAAACAGAAGTCGATGATCCAAGAATTCATAAGTGAATCAAAAGGAAGTGACATCAGAATCTTCGTAGTAGACGGAGAAGTCGTAGGGTCCATGAAAAGACAGGCTCGGGAAGGAGAATTCAGATCTAACTTACATAGAGGCGGTAGTTCAAAAGTAGAGCCCATCTCAGAAATAGAAAAAGACGTAGCCCTCAAAGCTGTCAAATACTTAGGCCTTAAGATAGCTGGAGTAGATATGCTAAGATCAAAGCGGGGGCCACTCATTCTTGAAGTTAATGCATCACCAGGGCTTGAAGGCATAGAGACAACTACTCGCATAGACATCGCTGGTAAGATCATATCATACATAGAGAAAACCATAGCTATATAACAAAACTTAATCCACATGGATAATGTAAAAGACTTAGAGATAGCTGACCAGATCTTTAGTGCAGGAGAGAATGGTTTATTAAAAATAAAAGTTGGAAGTCTTACCTCTGGCAATATGATGTACCTACAAGGCTATGTCTATAGATCTACAAATCCAGGCCCTACCACCCTATTATTAGCCGGGGTACATGGTGATGAGATTAATGGTATCGAGATTATCAGAAGGATATTAGATAAGAAAGTTTTAGATAGTATCATATCAGGTACTGTGATTGTTTTACCATTAGTTAATGTCTTTGGATTCATTAATTCAAGTCGTTATGTGCCTGATGGCAAAGATGTCAACAGAAGCTTCCCAGGTGCTCTTAATGGCTCATTGGCGTCACGTATTGCCCGTACCCTTACTAAGTATATATTCCCCAAAACAGACTATATCATTGATCTACATACCGCTAGTGACCTTAGATACAACTACCCACAGATAAGATATTCCAAAGATGATATCGTATCAAAAAATCTGGCTTTAGCATTCGATGCACCCTATACTATTGCTAGTAGTCATATCTCAAAGTCACTGCGCAAATCTGCCGGAACATTTGGTATACCTTCACTTATTTTTGAAGGTGGCGAATCATTTAGGATTGACCTTAATGTCGTCTCACTGGGACTATCAGGAATATTTAGATGCCTGTATCACCTGAAGCAAATTAATAGTGACTATGTCATCAATGCTGATTATAAAAATATCCATATGTCAAAAACCAATTGGGTAAGAGCAACATATTCTGGTCTATTTATTTCCAATAAATCATCTGGAGAGTATATAGAAAAAGGTCATGTACTGGGTACCATCAATGATCCATATGGTCAAAAATCAAAAAGGATAATAGCTAAGTTCTCAGGACACATCATAGGCCATAATAATGCTGCAGTTGTCAATTATGGAGACGCCTTATTCCACATAGGTATAGAAGATGGTACTCCATAGACTTCTGAAGATCTAATGAAATAGCCGTTTCATATGATAATAATCTATAATGTGTTATTTTTATATTATGAGACTTCAGGTATTTGTCTATTTCTATATTGTATGCTCTTCTCTTAACTATTCTTTTGGGCAGAAGGATAAGTCAACTCTACAATCAATAGTAGATAAGCAATTAAGCTATTCTGAATTTGAACATGCTAATGTGAGTCTCTCATTAATAGACATAGAGTCTAATAAACTGATCGCATCTCACCGTCCTAAAAAAGTGCTTGTTCCTGCCTCATCCTTAAAGTTAATTACAACACTCACAGGGATCCAAGTATTGGGTGCTGATTATACCTTCCAGACTGAACTCTACTACAGTGGGATATTGGGTGATGACGGTGTACTGGAAGGCGATATTATAATCAAAGGCGGCGGTGATCCTACGCTTGGCAGTTCTGCATTTGATGGTGATCTCAGCTTTAAGGCATTACTCATATCTATAGTCAATGCTATCAAAAACAGTGGTATCAATTGTATCCATGGAAATATAGTCGTAGACGAATCCATCTATGACAGTTACCCTATAGCACCCTCATGGCAGTGGAATGACTTGGGTAATTATTATGCAAGTGGAGCCTGGGGTGTTAATGTGAATGAAAACCAATATTTCATACATTTTTCTGATAGACATACCATAGGACACCGACCCAGAATATCAAGCGTATTCCCAAAAGTCCCAGACCTACAATTATCTAACGAGATCACTATAGATAGTGCAGGGACTGGTGATCAGGCTTACATATTCGGAGGTCCATACAATAATTACAAACGTGTCGTAGGTACTATACCTCAAGGCAAAGGTAGATTTACCATAAAAGGATCCCTTCCTGATCCACCAAAGTTCTTTGCTTATCATATCAAAAAAGCTTTAGATATAGAGAATATTCAGTGCTCTGATATCAGCTCAATCTTCTTGCCCTACAAAAAGAAAAAGTATAAAATCAAAGAATACAATTCTGCACCTCTAAGAGACATCGTCACTAAAGCTAACGAGGAAAGTAATAACCTCTATACCGAATCCATACTTAAGATGATAGGACTAACTAAAAGAGGACAAGGAAGTGGTCAGAATGGAATTAATATTGTCAAAAAACATATCAAAAAATATGGCGCTAACCCTAAGTACCTCATATTACATGATGGTAGCGGACTGTCAGCACGTAACAATATATCGAGCTATACTATGGCGACTTTCTTATCTGGGATATCCAGAGCGTCATCTATAGATAGTATTATACAGTATATACCCCAGGCAGGAATTAATGGTACTGTACGCGGAATGCTTCGTAGTAGTCAAGCTAAAGGTCATGTATGGCTTAAGAGTGGCAGTATGGAATCTATACAATCCTACTCCGGTTATATCCAAGGAAAATCTGGCAAATGGATGAGCTACTGTGTCATCGTCAATGGATTCTCGGGGAAGTCATCTGATATAAGATCACGCCTTGACAAAATGATAAGAGACATTTACATTTCAAGTTGAATAATCTTTACTACTTTTAGTATTGAAACAAAAAAATGCTTTGAGGTATACCTTATTACTAATATCAGTATTACTAATCAGTGCATGTAGCACAGAACCTAAGAACTCTACAGATACCCCTGCTCAAGAGAAACTCGACATCAATCAAGATCAAAAGCCCGTCTTAGATAATGAGCCAGAAAGGTCTTACTGGCAGAGACCGGATCTTGTACTGAGTAAACTCGGTGACATAGAAGAGAAAGTAATTGCAGATATAGGAGCAGGTATGGGATATTTCTCATTCGAATTATCAAAGAGAAAAGCAAAGAAAGTCATCGCTATAGATATCGATGGAGAGATGATTAAGGCGCTCAACTTCTTCAAGAACCTAATGGAGGAAAAAGAAGAAAACTTCGGTGAAAGGTTTGAAGTAAGACAAGCAACAGAAGATGACCCTCAGATAGAAGATAAAGAAGTCGACATTATTCTTATCGTCAATACTATAGCGTATATCAACCCTAAGACTGCTTACCTCAAAAATCTACATAGCAAACTAAAGGAAGGCGGTAAGATTGTTATCGTTGACTTTAAGACTAAGCATATACCTGAGTATGTTAATGCGCCTCCTTATGAGTATAGAGAATACATCCATGTAATAGAAGAAGAATTACAAGCTTCAGGTTTTTCGACCTTTGTATCAGATGATACGACTCTGGAATTTCAATATATCGTCATTGCTGAGAAATAATAGACAACAGCTATATATTTAGACTAAGCAGCAAATACCCCTACAACTACCTGATAATCAAGCTTTTCCTTTCAGGTCCAGTACTTATCATCATAACCGGCACCCCAAGATATTCTTCCAAGAAGCTTAGATAATCTTTAGCTTTAGCTGGTAACTGATCATAATCAGAGACGCCATCCGTATCTTCGAGCCATCCCTCTATCGTCTTATATTGGGGAGTAATATCTGCATCAGTAAGATCATATGGCAGTTGGTCAGTTATGTTACCATCTACTTTGTAATGTGTAGCAGCCTGTATTTCTTTGAATCCATTAAGACAGTCTAACTTAGTCACACATAGATGTGTGACACCACTTAGCATAATCGTATATTTTAATTGAGGAAGGTCTACCCATCCTGTTCTCCTCGGTCTTCCTGTTGTAGCACCGAACTCAGCACCTACTTTTCTCAGTTCCTCTCCTACTTCGTTATCTAATTCTGTAGGAAATGGGCCAGAACCTACTCTTGTACAATATGATTTGAATATACCGAATACCTTACCGATATGCTGCGGTGCTAGTCCTAAGCCTACACATACGCCACTGGTAAGTGTATTAGAAGAAGTAACGAAAGGATAAGTACCATAATCAATATCTAACATAGAGCCCTGAGCTCCTTCTGCTAGTATCTTCTTACCTTCCTTGAGGGCTTGATTGATATAGTAGGTGTTATCTATAAATTCCAATTGCTTAATAAAGTCAAGACACTCAAACCATTCCTTCTCTTGCTCTTCTATATTAAATTCTACCTCAGGATAGATTTTGCCTAATTGAATGTGCTTCTCCTTGAGGCTATTATAGCGATCCAAGAACGAGTCCTTTTCTATATCACCGATACGCAATCCATTACGACCAGTCTTATCCATATAAGTGGGACCTATTCCTCTAAGTGTAGAGCCTATTTTTTGTTTTCCTTTAGATGCCTCAGATGCAGCGTCTAAGAATCTGTGTGTAGGCAGTATCAAGTGTGCTTTTCTTGCAACAAGGATATTAGATGTATCTACACCTATATCTTGTAAGGCTCTTAGCTCTCTTGCAAGGACAATAGGATCTATGACGACTCCATTTCCTATGATATTAATGACATCTTTTCTGAATACTCCAGAGGGGATCGTATGGAGTACATGTTTTCGATCGCCTATGACGATAGTGTGACCAGCGTTAGGTCCTCCTTGGAATCTCGCAATAATATCGTAATCATCTGCAAGATAGTCTACTATCTTTCCTTTGCCCTCATCTCCCCACTGCAGACCCAATAATACATCAACAGACATAGTCTATTTTTAGGTAGGTTATTTAAAACCTAAAATTAGAAAAACCATTGGTAATATTACATTATGATAGATTATAATATTCCGGTGATACAAAAGTCAGGAGACAAATACCTTTATAAGGTACTGAATATTAATTATTTATATATTTTAAATCTAATATTTATAGAATTGGTATTGGATAAAATCTTTGATACTATAAGTAAACTTGATATATCACTGTGAAGTGAGTTATTTAAAAAAAAATCCAAGGACTACTCTTCTTCTCCCATACCGCCATTGGCCTTCAGATTATCCAAGAGTCGATCTACTTTGAACATTTCGTCCAGTGTATCATCTCTATAGAATGTGATATCTGGAATCCTACGTATGTGCTTTTTAAGTCGATAAGCGAGATTTTTCTTAAGAATCGGTATGTTATCATTGACTTTATCGATGACAGCGTCCTTAGCTTCAGTATTATAGACGCTCAGGTACATCTTCGCCTGACTGATGTCTGGAGTGACTTGTACCGTCGTCACAGTAACGAATGCTGACCCATAGATATAACTTCCCTCTGCCAATAGCACTGAGCTAAAGTGCCTTCTTATCAGCTCTTGTGTTTGTTTTTGCCTTTTAGATTCCATCTTATCGTTTCTACTATTATCTAATTAAAAGTAACTTTTGTTCCAAGCTATTATTTATACTAATGAGATTCTTTAGCACATCTATATTTGATGCTCTATCTTTTAGCATATCTTTATTTACAATATAAAGTTACAAATAATTAAATGTCAGTTACTGCAAGTCTGATTGTATGAATGATTTACTAAGCAAATCCTTAGTCTATGTAAAAGGAATAGGCCCAAAACGAGCTGAGGTAATCTCAGAAGACTTGGGTATAAAAACCTTAGGTGACCTTATATCTCAGTACCCATTCCGATATGTGGATAAGTCCACACTTACGCCCATAGGGAGTATTACATCATCTGATACCGTACAGGTTAAAGGTGTGCTTATATCGAAAAAAGTAATCAAAGGTCAGAAAAGCTCACGACTGACTGCTGTACTTAAGGATTCTACAGGCAGAGTAGAGTTAGTATGGTTTAAAGGTATCAAGTGGGTAGAAAAATCTCTCGATCTCAATAAAGAATACATTGTCTATGGCAAGCCAAATCCATATGGTGGCACGTACAATATTGCGCATCCAGAAATAGAAGAATCTGATGGGTCTAAGGAGGTCCGTTCTTATTACGAACCGGTATACTCGAGTAGCGAAAGAGTAGGCAAATTCGGATTTGACAATAAGCTTAGAAGAAAAATAATCAAGCAGGCTTTAGCCTTAATCTCTGAGCAAAGTCTACCAGAGTCATTACCTCCTTATCTGATCGATAAACTAAAACTGGCAACTAAAATCGAGGCTGTAAGATGGATACACTTCCCCACAAGCAAGGAGCATCTTGAGAAAGCAAGCCAACGATTAAAATTTGAAGAGATCTTCTACTTTCAACTTAAGATGATCTTTAGCAAAAACATAAGAAAGCTTAAGTATAAAGGTCATTCATTTGAAAGTATCGGTAAGCATTTTAATAAATACTTTACTGAGAAGCTGCCATTTGAACTAACAGGTGCTCAGAAGCGTGTTATAAAAGAGATAAGAGCAGATCTGGGATCTAACCAGCAGATGAATAGGCTCTTGCAAGGAGATGTCGGGAGTGGCAAGACCATGGTCGGTCTACTTTCTATGCTTATCGCTATAGACAATGGATACCAGGCTATGATGATGGCACCTACGGAAATATTAGCTCAGCAACACTATGCTTCCATCAGCGAGTCCCTTAAGAGTCTCGGTATTAATGTCGCTTTTCTATCAGGTAGTGTACGTGGGAAGGTCAGAAATGAGATTCTACGACTTCTTGCTTCAGGACATCTACATATTCTTATAGGGACTCATGCTATATTTGAAGATCATGTTGTGTTTAATAATCTTGGTCTCGCAATTATAGATGAGCAACATAGATTCGGTGTCATGCAGAGAGCACGACTATGGAAGAAAGGCAAAGAAAAACCTCCTCACATCTTAGTGATGACGGCTACACCTATACCCAGGACTTTGTCCATGACACTGTATGCTGATCTTGATGTATCTGTCATAGATGAATTACCTCCAGGTAGAAAAGAAATAAAAACGGTACACAAATTCGATAAGCACAAACCCCAGATCATAGAATTTCTTCATAGTCAAATAAAGGAAGGTCGTCAGATATATATCGTCTACCCTCTCATAGAAGAATCAGCTAAACTCGACTTAGCTAATCTACAAGAAGGCTACGAAAGACTTCTACAATATTTCCCTCCACCAGAATATAAGATCAGTGTTGTCCATGGTAGGATGAAACCAAAAGATAAAGAATCAGAGATGCAAAGATTCGTCAAAGGTGTAACTCAGATCATGGTCGCAACCACAGTCATAGAAGTCGGTGTTAATGTGCCCAATGCTACGGTGATGATGATAGAGAACACAGAACGATTTGGTCTATCGCAGTTGCATCAGCTCAGAGGCAGAGTAGGAAGAGGTGGTGAGCAATCATTCTGTATTCTGATGTCGAGTCACAAACTTAGTAAGGAAGCTAAGTTTCGTATAAAAACAATGTGTGAAACCAATGATGGTTTTAAAATAGCTGAAGCTGATCTTGAACTTAGAGGCCCAGGAGATATGGAGGGCACTAGACAGAGTGGCGGTATGGACTTTAATTTATTTAGCCTGATCGAGGATCAGAGCATCCTATATTCTGCTCGACAGATTGCAGCTACCATTCTTAACAAAGATCCTTATTTAGAAAATATAAATAATAAGATACTCAAAGATACGCTCCAATCTCTCAA
>CALLAG010000235.1 GCA_938002705.1 uncultured Saprospiraceae bacterium
ATCATAAGCAATCCTGCATTCAAGCCCTATCATGCATTCGCAAGAAGATTAGGCGCTAAGATTATAGACATCCCACTTACAGGAGAATGCTATGATCTCGATGTAGAGGGCATCCTATCTGCCATCACCGATGAGACAAGATTAATATTCTTAACCAATCCCAACAACCCTACAGGTACACACATACCGAAAGACCAACTGGATGCATTAATCAATAACGTACCTGACCATGTCGTTATCGTATTCGATGAGGTGTACTATCAATTTGCTGATGCTGAGGACTACACTACTGCACTACCCTATGTGGATGAAGGCAAAAACATCATAGGTGTCAACAGTTTCTCAAAAGCCTACGGTCTTGCGGGACTTAGAATGGGCTATGCATATAGTACAGAGAAGATAGCTCGCTATATAGCACAACTCGACATTCCATTTAAGTTAAATAAATTAGGAATGGTCGGTGCTATCGCAGCACTATCTGACACTGAACATATAAGAAAAACTGTAGAACTCATACATACAGAAAAGGAATACCTCTACGAACAATTAGAAGCACTCGACATAGAATTCTGGGACACACAAGCTAACTTCATTACTATAAAACCTGAGATGGTAGATACAGAATTCGAAGAAGCGATGGTCATGGAAGGTGTTATGGTGAGACCTGTCAAAAATTTTGGTCAGCCAGATTGTATCAGAGTAACAATAGGAGATAGAGAAGCCAACGAAGCATATATATCAGCACTTAAAAAAGTATTAAACAAATAAAAATGTCAGAACTAACAGGAGGACAAGCAGCAGTAAGAGCATTGATAAAATCTGGCATCAAGCAAGTCTATGGATTGCCCGGCGTACAGAACGACTGGCTATACAATGCATTATATGATTATAGAGATGAGATCAAAGTCATACATACACGTCACGAACAAGGCGCTGGCTACATGGCCTTAGGGCACTATCTCGCTACTGGCGAGCAATCTGTATATAACATCGTACCGGGACCAGGGTTCCTTAACAGTACAGGAGCACTCTGCACAGCCTATGGGCTCAATGCTAAGGTACTTTGCCTCGTAGGGCAAATACCTAAGAAAGTACAAGGCAAAAACTTAGGTGTACTGCATGAGATTCCTGATCAGATGGGCATCATGGAAAAACTCACCAAGTGGAGCACTAAGGTAGACTCACCAAGCGAAGCCCCAAATAAGATAGCGGAAGCATTCTCACAATTACAATCAGGAAGACCAAGACCTGTCGGCGTAGAGATTCCTATGGATGTACTATCTGCAACTGAAGAAGTTTCTTTCGATGGATTCGGCACAGCACCTCAGGTAGATGAGATAGATGAAGCTGCCTTAGCTGATGCTGTAGAGCTCATTAAGAATGCTAAGAATCCTCTCGTCTTCGTAGCTGGTGGTGCTATGCATGCTTCTCCAGAAGTCATAGAATTCGTAGAGCACTTACAGTCTCCGGTATTCGCTTACAGGACTGGTAAGGGCATCGTGCCGAGCTCTCACTATCTTAGCTACCCAGTACCAGCGGCTCATTCTCTATGGGCAGATTGTGACTTATGTATCGCTATAGGATCACACGCCAGAATGCCATTATTGAAGTGGGGACAAGATGAGAAACTAAAATTCTTAAGTATCAATATCGATAAAGGTGCACATCACAATATGCGTCAAGCAGATGTCGCTATCACCGCAGACTCTAAAGCAGCGCTTACCGAACTCAATAACAAGATAAAAGAAGCATTCGATCCAAGACCAAGCATAGAATCTGACATGGTTGCATTTGACAAAGCTTGGAAAGAGCAGACAGCATATCTCGAGCCGCAGACAGCTTACCTCAAATTAATCAGAGAAGAGCTACCTGCTGACGGTATATTCGTAGACGAACTGACACAAGTAGGATTTGCCAGTCGTATTGTCTGGGATACAGATCAGCCACGGACATATCTATGTACAGGACATATGGGAACTTTAGGATGGGGATTCCAGACAGCATTAGGCGCTAAGGCTGCTTGCCCCGACAAGACAGTAATTTCTGTCGCTGGTGATGGAGGATTTATGTTTGGCGTACAGGAACTGGCTACTGCTGTCAAGCACAAATTAGGTGTCATCGTATTATTGTTCAATAATAATCTCTATGGTAATGTCAGAAGTATGCAAGAGAATCTCTACGATAATAGAGTCATAGCGACTGACTTACACAATCCTGATTTTGTCAAGATGGCTCACTCATTCGGTGCACACAGTACACGAGCACATGACATGGATGAATTAAGAAAAGCGATAAGAGAAGCTAAGGACCAAGAACTTCCTACAGTAATAGAAATACCTGTCGGTAATGATTGGCCGAGTACTAATAGATTTAAGGCACTTCCTAAGGTTAGATAACTTAATGGATTAAAGGGTTAAGGGAATAAAGGCGTAAGGGGATAAGGGATTAAAGGTGTAAGGGTTCAAAGGAATAAAGGTGTAAGGTATGAACGTTATATCAGTATGCGGTATGCGGTCTATTGTAGAAGTAATAAGGGGTTAAGGGAATAAGGATTAATAATATTATCAATAAAGTACTAACTATATGCTTGTAGCTGTCATATCAGATATACATGAAAATTTTCATAATCTCATCTTAAGTCTTGAGGATATGAATGCTAAGGGTATCGAAAAAATACTATGCCTCGGTGATCTTATGAATGCTGGTATTGCTAAGATACTTGCTGCTCAAGAGATACCTACTTATATGATATGGGGCAATAATGATGGTGAGAAAGTAGATATCATGCGAGCTTCATATCGTGAGGACAGTAACTTAGAAGTCAGCTTAAATACTTATGACTTTCTGGAGATAGAAGATAGACTCATATTCATCAGTCACTATAATGATCTTGCGGCTCCTATGGCACAGTCAGGATTATATGATGCTGTATTTTATGGCCACAACCATTTACAAAAAAAGGAAACTGTCAACGACACATTAATGGTCAATCCTGGTGAACTGTGTGCACAGAAGACAGGCGTCTGTACTTATGCCGTCTATAATACTGAGACCAATGATGCTGAGATCATAACTATAGAGAACAGCATCTCACTCAAGTCCGATTATGTCAAAGCGTACCTCGATAAGCATGAAGATAAATTACAATTCAGATCCAAAGAATCATTCCAATAGTCAGCACACATGTCATTCTTAAATATCATACCCGATACAAGTCCTATACACACAGAACTCCTTAAACTGACAGAGGCCAAGGTGGTTATATTCTCAGGTCTACCCGGCGTAGGCAAAAGCCTATATATCAATGCCTTCAGAGCAATAGCTCAGGACAAAGGCAAAGACATAGATATCATACAATGGGATGTCGCTCGTAAAGCATTCGAGACAGAATATATCAGTGCCTATTATCCTATGGGTGACGGGACCGTACATAATGGACTTAAGCTTATCGCTGGATTATGGCTGATGGATGTTGTAAGAGAATGGATCGACTTCAACAAGAAAAGTGACAACATCTTACTCATAGAAGCACCACTTGTCGGCAATCGCTTCATAGAGTTGATGCAAGAACAGCTAGATGATAACTTAGAGGCATTTCTATCATCAGAACTATGTCAGGTTGTCGTACCTATCCCGAGTATAAAAGTAAGAAAAGCTATAGAAGCCGAACGAGAAAGACAAGTCTCAGAAGATGCTAAAGTATGGTCAGGCGCTAAGCCATCAGTGATGCTTATGCTATGGAAAGATACTTGTGTCATCGCAAATGAATTCGGAAAAAAAATAGATGTCTCAGGACAACCTCCATATGACCCTGAAATCTATAATTATGTATACAGTAAGATCTTAAAACATAGGAACTTTGTACCCCTCCATATCGACGAGATATTCGATGTACCAGAGATGGAAGAAGATGGATTACATGATCATCAATCCATGCATGCAGATACTACGACTGCTGATGCCTACGGTAAGAAAATCATAGACAAGTACAATGACTATCACATCAACGAATTAGTGGAGAGCTGGTACCATACATAGTAGTGGGTATTATACAAATTAACCTAGAAAAATGCGGTAATGCGCATTATTATTTATTCCATATCTGCGTTAGAAAGCACCGCCATATCTAAGGCTATGTCTACGCCTGCCTACCAATAGGTAGGTTTTCTGTCTTGATCTAAAAAAAAATATATGAGCGATCTTATCTGCCCTTCTATTAGTCAAATTGTAATAGGTGTAAGATCTTAGGCTTTAAGCCTTATCCTAAAAGTAGTACCTGAATTTATATCAGAATATAATAGGGATATATCACCACCTAATTTCTGGGCGAGCTTCTGAGCTGTACTGAGACCTAAGCCGGACCCCGTGTAATCTAATCTATTATTCAATCTTTTGAACATACTGAATATCTGATCATGATACTTAGAGTCGATACCTATACCGTTATCCTTGATATCAAAAATATAGAAATCGTTTTGCTTGCTATAATCAACCTTTATTTTGACAGACTCATTAGTATTATATTTCACAGCGTTATCTAACACTATCGTAAATAGATTAGTGACAGTCTTAGCAGCACATGAGATAGTCTCATCTGTATTATTTCTTATTTCAATTTTCTTATTCGGAAACTGTGCCTGCAGATCAGTAGTGATACCATCAAAAAGTGTAGGTATATCAACTTCTGTTCTTACTTCTTCTGAAATTAAATCAGCTTCTCTGTATAGGCGTACATCTTCGATTAATTGACTAAGTTGCTCACCACTCTTTGTTACATAACTAAGATACTCTCTCACTTTGTCATGATCACTGAGATCTCGACTTGCTAGCTGACTGAAACTAATAATACTTCGCAGAGGCTCTATTAAGTCATGAGACAATATTCTATTAAACTCGTCAAGTTCTTCAATAGAATTATTAAGTAACTCATTAGATTCCTTGAGCTTATCTGTACGCTTGGCAACTTGATCTTCTAACTTTTTGCTATATCGCTGCTTCTGCAGGTACGCTGCTACAAGGAAACTTAATAGAAGAAAAAATAATGCAAGCGACAAGTACAAAACTTTTTTTTCTGTTTTATTCTGATTTAACTCTGCAGCAAGCATTTTATTTTCTATCTCTTTCTGTTCAGAATTATATTTGATTTTCAAATATTCAGTCTGCTGTCTTTTGTCGTCTTCTTCCTTTTTAATTAAGATTGTATTGTATTCTGCAAAGTAACCATATGCAGATTCATAATCCTGCATGTCTTTGCAGGTCTGATGCATATTATCATAAGTCTCTAACATACTATCTAGATCCAAAGTATCTATATCATTGAGAATTTCCTTAAACACAGAAAGGGCACTGCTATGCATTTGCTTTGCCCTATAAAGCATTGCAAGTAGCCGGTTTGCGTTGATAATATTATTCGTATCTAATCGTCCTGTATTAGCAGCTTCTAATTTTCGGTATATAGATTCTGCTGCTGCTATATCTTTCATCCCAAGAAACACAATACCCTTTACCATCAGTACATCTGACAATAAGATATCCAAATCATTCTTTTCCGCAATATCTTGGGCAGTCTGTAGGACAGCTAATGCTTTATCAAATTCCTCACTTTGAAGATAGGATTCTGCCAGCTCTATATTAGTCAAAGCAATAGTCGTAGGTCTGACAACAAACACTTTGTCATATTCCAGAATCTGCTTATAACAATTGATTGATTCCATATACTCACCAGCATCACTATATAGTTGTCCTAAGGAATACAAGTTACTAATGATCGTTGTGGTGTCTTTCTGGGCTTTTCCAATCTCTATTTCTTCATAGAATGACTTCTGAGCAGCTTCCGTATCCCCGATCGACATATAAGTAAAACTCCTGAGGTACCTAAATCTACCACGCATATCTTCTGAGATATTTTCACTATGTAGCATGACCTCATTCTCAGTGATCAACTGGTAGGCACCCAGAGATTCATTGATATTAAACTTATGATAGATTTCTTGGATTACGTAATAAAATAGAATAGAATCACTTAGCGCTGTGCCTTGATCTATAATTTTTCTACATTCATCAATGCCATAAGTAGTTATATTTAGATCACGGTACAGGTACTTATCTATAGTATCCAGATACATTGCGAATTTTTCTTGATCAGTAGTTTCAGCGGTAAAGCTTTCCTCAAATGTAATTGGTACTTGAGACACTCCATAATGGGATAGTGATATTAAATATAGGAAGCTCAATAGCTTAGCGGCATAGCTTATATATACATAATTTGACCCAATCAATTCTTTCATAAACTCTATCTAACAAATAGTAGTAAGAATATATCATAAAGCAAGTATTAAACCTAATTAAGGTATTCCGTAGGTTTATAGAGTAAATGTCGTGCTCTTCACATTTAATTTATGCTACTTATTCTATTATCAGACTCAGAATAGTCAGATGAAAATAATCAGATGAATCTAAGGTGATACTTTCATTTACAATATAATATTTATGGTAGCCTATAATATCCCATCGAAAATCATATTTTTTTTTCAATCTACATGGAGTATTATAATAGGACTTCTGTTTCCTACGATGGTGAAGGTTGAGAGATGGAATTTTTGTAATGCTCTTATATGACTATAGGGCATAAATACTGTGGCGTCAAGTTTTTTTATAAAAATTGATGTTAATCAAAATCCGATCGTTACATAAAATCATTCTCAATAAAGAAGATGAGTGGGCCTTAGAATAGCCGGATTACCTTACTGTTCTCCCCTTAGCAGTCTTTCTCTTGACTGTAGAGTTCTTAGCTTTCTTGATATCTACCATTAATGCAGCATAGGCACTTTCTGAATTAGTCCTATATTCCTGTCCTCCATATGTGATGATACCGTTATTGCGTTGCCAGTCTTTAGCTAAGAGTGTGTAGCGGCCATTATTCTTAGCACTGGGACCGAACATGAGGAAATTATCATCATCATTCTCAAAGCTTACAGCAAATCTCTTCTCATTAGGCGAGAAGACAAGCGTCCCTGGCGTACCTCTCTTGATTAATACTTCATTAATTCTGGAGTTATCTTTGACCTTTATCTTACCGCCTTCTATTCTACTATTACCAGAAGAAGATGACTTATATAATCTTATATCCTGAGAGACGTAGAACTGTATACGCTCCAGCTCATTCTCTGACCAGTTATACTCTTTCTGTAATCGCTCAGAAAAGTAAGTCAATTTCTTACTACAAGAAGTCAATGAGAATGTCAGTGAGACGATGGCGAGAATTACTATATTTTTCATATTGATATATTTTCTTTGGTTCCTGTATTAGATTAGAAAAATAGGAGAAGGTTGAATGAGAATTACAATTTTAAGAGTTTTTAACGGGTGTATTAACGGAAGTTTAACGGCAATCTAATAATGATCAATTATTAATAGTAAATGGTTAATCGCGATTCTACATACGTTGATAATTATCGTCCACGCTTACTCTTGAAGAAATCTTTCATGATCTGAGAGCATTCGTCATGCATGACACCGAATTCTAACTTCGTATCTGGATGGAGGACTTCCTTACCATAATTCATAAATCCATTCTTATCATCTGAAGCAGCATAGACGAGACGTCCTACCCTGGCCCACTTAATCGCTCCAGCACACATCACACATGGTTCTAATGTGACATACATCACACAATCCTCTAAGAACTTACTCCCGAGATAGCTGGACGCTGATGTAATCGCCATGACTTCAGCATGTGCCGTAACGTCCAGTAAGACTTCTGTCTGGTTGTGAGCTTTAGCTATTATCTGATTCTGGCAGACTATAATGGCACCTACGGGTATCTCCCCCTCTTCAGCAGCGATTTGGGCCTCTTCGTAAGCCTTTTTCATAAAATAAGTATCCGTGTAGACCTCTATCATATGATAAATGTAAAAAGATTGTAGAATCATAAATGGAAATTTTTATCAGAAAAAAAAATAATCTAACTTTACGCATGGAATCAAACAATTTCTCCCCACGACGTATAACCGAAGCCCTCACTTTTGATGATGTATTGATGGTACCTGCTTACTCTGAGGTACTGCCAAGAGATGTGAGTGTCAAGACAAAAATCACTAAAGGATTAGAAATAAATATACCTATCGTCTCAGCTGCGATGGATACTGTCACTGAATATCGTCTGGCTATAGCGCTTGCACGATCAGGTGGGATAGGACTCATACATAAGAATATGAGCATAGCTGACCAGGCAGAACATGTCAGAAAAGTCAAGAGATCAGAGAGCGGGATGATTATAGATCCTGTCACATTAAGTGAAAATGCTATCGTTGCTGATGCATTGAAGCTTATGAATACTTACAAAATAGGTGGTATCCCTATCGTAGATAATAATAACAGACTTACTGGAATATTGACCAATAGAGATCTCAGGTTTGAGACGGACAACAAAAAATCAGTACAAGACCTATTTACATCTAAAAATCTGGTCACGGCACCTCAAGGAACAACACTGGAAGAAGCACAAGACATCCTCCAAAAACATAAAATAGAAAAACTCCCTGTCGTAGACGAGAACTACAAACTTGTAGGGCTGATAACCTATAAGGATATCATGAAAGTCAAAGACTATCCTAACTCGTCTAAAGATTCTCACGGTAGACTCATAGTAGGTGCTGCCGTAGGTGTCACTGATGACACGATGGAGCGTGTACAAGCATTAGTCAATGTCGCAGTAGATGTCATTGCTGTAGATACGGCTCATGGGCACTCTGCAGGCGTTCTGCGTAAGGTGAGAGAGATCAAAGATGCATTCCCAGATCTACAGATCATAGGTGGCAATGTCGCTACTGGAGAAGCTGCCAAAGCCCTCGCTGATGCAGGTGCTGATGGTGTCAAGGTCGGTGTAGGTCCAGGAAGTATATGCACAACAAGAATCGTCGCTGGTGTAGGTGTGCCACAGTTAACTGCCATTATGAGAGCTGCAGAAGGACTCAGAGGCACTGGCATCCCTATCATAGGAGACGGCGGTATCAGATATACTGGTGACATCGCTAAGGCACTCTGCGCAGGAGCCAGTTGCATAATGGCAGGATCATTATTTGCCGGTACAGAAGAGGCTCCCGGAGAGACGATACTCTTCCAGGGAAGAAAATTTAAAGTATACAGAGGTATGGGCTCTCTAGGTGCTATGGAGAAAGGATCTAAAGACAGATACTTCCAAGATATAGAAAATGATGTCAAGAAGCTTGTTCCTGAAGGTATAGAGGGTCGAGTACCATACAAAGGCACGGTATCAGAAGTTATGGTGCAGTACATAGGCGGACTCAGAGCTGGTATGGGTTATGTAGGTGCTGGTGATATCCCATCTCTAAGCAATACTGAACTCGTCAAAATAACTACGGCGGGTGTACATGAGAGTCACCCTCATCATATTACGATAACGAAGGAAGCACCTAACTATACAAGGTAGGCATATAAGAGCATGGCATATCTAATTGTATAAAAAGTAACAACAGGTAGACTGAATATAGATTCTTAAAAGATAGTTATAATAAGTATCAATTAAGATTTGCATAAAAAACAGAATACGATGAATAAAACGGTATATAATCTTACTCACTTATTTCTATGCCTATTCATTATCTGTACGATCACGAATGCGCAGAATCCACTCTTTCCTAACTCAGTAGTGTCTAATGATATAGATTTCATAAGAGATACGGATCCTGATTCTTTCGTTAGTTTAGAATTTGTAGGACG
>CALLAG010000236.1 GCA_938002705.1 uncultured Saprospiraceae bacterium
AGCAAGCCCATCACAGACTCAAGCAGAGCATGCCGTTCATTTTTGGAATTTTTCTTCAGGCAATATTGTAGAAAGAAATGAAATCTACAATTGCGATAGAGGAATAGGTTTCGGGTTAGGTAGCAGTCCTAACGAAGGTGGCATCATCAGAAATAATATGATATATAATGACGGTACGGGCACATATGACGATGTTGGTATTGGCTTAGAATCTTCTCCCGGAACTAAAGTCTACAATAACACTATACACATTCAATATCAAAATGCCATCGAATATCGATTTGTAGAGACCACCAATGTGGATATAGCTAACAACTTGACCAATAAACCGATAAGGTCTCGTAATGATGGTGAGGCCACATTGACAACCAATTATACCTCGGCCTTAGACAATTGGTTTGCCAATCTTACAGAAGGTAATTTACGATTAGCATATGATAGTAATGAGATAATAGATCAAGGAACTCCACTTACAGAAATAACTGTAGATATAGATAAGGAACTTAGGAATATAGGGACTGATCTTGATATCGGTGCAGATGAGTATACAGAGCTTATTAGTTCTTATAGTGCTATAGAATCGACTATGGGTACGAATGTTTTTCCTAATCCCGCAAGTGAAAAAGTAACTATACAATCGAATGAAGATTTTATTTCTGAAATTAAGATTTATGATCTCTTAGGAAATATGCTTAGCTCTTACAAGGATCTTAATTCCGCAAGAATGTCAATTGATATTATTGATTGGCAAGCTGGCATCTACATCTGCAATATTATAAATACAAATCATAAATCAGAATCACAGGTATTTACTATTATCAAATAAATAGTTGTTACATGTCCTATTATCCTACATCTATCTGAGGTAATCTATAACTGATATTATAAAAAGTAGACATGTACTGTATAAAAAAGTGGATATGATCTATGACCATATCCACTTAATTATTTATTTCTAAAAACTACTTATCTACCTATCAATGTGATACTAATAGTTTTCTCATTGTTACCTTATTTTCTGATCTCAACTGGACCAAATACAGACCTGGAGCAAAGTCAGAAACATTGATTTCGCTTCTACTATCAGAACTGACCTGTCTGTTGTATACCTGCTGACCATTAACTGAAATGATGGACAATTCTATAGTTCTATTATCCAGAGATTCTACATCTATTGTCACATATTGTGAGGCAGGATTTGGCATCACAGTAATATTAGATAAGAAGTCTATCTCATTGACATTAGTTGTACCTGATACTGAATAAGAAAATTCACTATTACATCCTTTATCATCAGTAACTACAGCTATGTAATCTCCCCTCTCTAGGTTATCAATAGTAGGCCCTGAAGCGCCATTACTCCACTGTATATCGTAATTACCATTACCACCCACTACATCTAATGTTATGCTACCGTTAGAAGTCCCCGCTGCTGTAGGTACAACATCTGCTGTAGCTTCTATAGCATCTGGTTCTGATACTGTGTAAGTCTCTATCAACTTATTCCCTATTGCATCTGTTACTTCAAATTGATAATCACCGGCTGGTAGATCAATTAAGCTACTTGTATTATCTGCAGTGTTCTGTGTTGTACCATTCCAATTATAACTAAAATCTGACAATCCACCAATTACAGTCACTTTTACAAATCCGTTCTCATCACCGAAGCAAGTCACGTCTTCTATTTGAGCAGATAACTGCATCGCTATGTAAGCAAGTACCTCCTCACAATCTGTAGTCGTACCACAGTCATTAGTAGAAGTTAAGCATACATTATAGTAACCCGATGATGCATAAGTATGAGAAGGACTCTCCTCAGTCGATGTCATCCCATCACCGAAATCCCATAGATAAGATGTTACTTCTCCTTCCGTCTCATTGACAAAATCTATAGTATTATCGTCAGATGAATATATAAATTCTGCATTAGCTATATCGTCGAGATCTGCTTGTACTTCTATAGAACTCTGAACTGCACATCCTTCCTCTGATATGACCGTCGCAGTATATACACCAGCAGAACTAACCATTATATCTTCAGAGTTAGATATCACGGTACCACTAGCATCAGACCATGATACAGATGCACCTTGTACAGATACTGTAAGATCAATGTTAGATGAAGGATTATTACAATCTAATAGAGATGGTGGTGCAATAGAGATATTAGGTAGAGCAACTACCTCTGCAGATACTACTCGAGACTCAGCACATCCAGTGATAGAGTTAGTCACTGTGACTTGTATGTCAGCGGATGCAGATACATCTAAGCAGTCCTGAGAACCTACCATCTGATTGCCTATCATCCACACCACAGTCTCATTAGCATTAGCTACTCTATCTAAGCATATCTGTCCTAACTCATTAGCACAAAAGCTTGTATTATCTGCGACTTGAAATTCTGGAGCTGCTAAACTCTCCACAGCCACTGTACTCGATACTGTACACCCATTGTCATCAGTTAACTGTGCCATGACATTACCTGAATCCGATACATCTACACAATTCTGAGTAGATATCGCATTACCGTTAAGAAACCACTGTACTGAAGAAGAAGCATTTACATCTACACAAAAAGTAGAAGAACTTCCTGCACAAAAACTTTCATTACCCACTACAGTTAATTCTGGTAGCCCTATCGCTTCTACAAATGCACTTGCTACCATGCCACATCCTGAATTGGTGTTCATTACTTCTAAGTTGTAAGTACCTTGGGATGATACCGTAATATCTTGCATTGTAGGATCGGACATTATCTGACCATCTTGGGTAGTCCACATATAAGTTACAGTCATATCAGAAGTGGATCCTGCTCCACTTACCACGGCTGTTGTGCTGTTACAATCTATTTGTCCCGTTGCTGAAGCAGCAGCAGTAGGTGTTGTGTAATCCTCTCCTACGTAGACTTGCTCTGTCGTCGTACAGTTAGTCACCATATCCCTTACTTCTAATGTATAAGTTCCTACGGAATCTACTTGTGCTTGGTACCCAGTATCAACAGGAACATAAGCAGGATCAAACCAGTAATATTCTATATTATTACCTGTAGCTGAGCTGTCTGCAGTTACATAGACTGGGCTGTTAAGACAATTAAATAATCCTAACACTTCAGTATCTGCTTCAGGACCGTCAGTCTCGAATATATCGAATGTTACATTGTCTTCGCAACCATTGAAGTCTCTTATTGTAACTTCATAATAGCCCGGATCTAAATCTATAAATTCTTCAGAAGTCTCAAAGTCTTCAAATATGTATAGGAAAGGATAAGCTCCTCCATCAACATCAAACTCTACCATTCCCATACCTTGACCACACTCTGCATGAGTCAACTCATAGAATGGCTCTATAATGTCTGGCTGATCAATAAAGTAATTTTCTTGATGCTCACATCCACTATCGTTATCTATTACAGTTAATTCATATTCTCCAGAAGTGAGATTTTCTATCAGTGGAGTATCATCTCCATTACTCCATTGGTATTCGAAGTCTCCTGACCCTCCTTCTACATCAACTTCTATATATGCCGTAGCATCTCCATTACATAAGATTGTTCCTTGTCCTACAAATTCTATTTCGAAAATGTTATTGTTATTAACCTCGATAGGTCCCATCTCCACCTCGTATCCGTTACCATCTGTCAATGTCACATAGTAGTCTCCTGGTTCGAGATCAAAGATGTCTTCTGTCGTAGCTCCATTAGACCAAGCGAAATCTACTTCGTCATGTCCTCCGACTAATGTAAAATCTATAGAAGAAGCCTCACAATCAGTATCAGAAACTTCCCATGTGGAATTCCACATCTGAAAACTTCCGGCTAACCAAGACTCCCATTCGCTTTCGCTTGCTTGACCTATCTCTCTTACATCACCATTAGGTGATACACCGTATAGCGTAGGCCAATAAGCGATACTATAATCAGTTCTTACATCCGCTGCTTCTCCAGCAGGGGGATTTAGTATAGGATAATCTACACCAGCGGTCCAGTCTCCTAATGATGTAGGATTATGACCTCCAGAATCTGTACATCCAGATGGACCGTATATGCATGGCTGTGATGTATTAGAATCTGCTTCTAACATGAACACCATGGCAACATCTTCGCCATCTGGGCCAAGTTCTCCATATACATCCTCAAGCGTACCTCCCTGATGATAACTCCAACATGGCGGACACCATGACGCCGAAAAGTCAAGAACGACAGACTTTCCTTGGTCTAGATAATCGTATAAATCATGAGTAGTACCATTGATATCATCGATACTAAAATTGGGAGCTTGAGCTCCGTTTGCTAATTGTCCCGAGAGGGAAAATGAAAGTGTGCAAAAAAGAAAAATAGGTATTAGTTGTTTCATATAAGTTAGTTTTAACCGAATATATGAAATAAAAATAAATCTACATACCCTTCATTCCCTTAAATTTTTCCATCATTTGATTCATACCTTGGCCTTTGGACATCATATGCATCATTTTACGCATCTGATCGAATTGCTTGATAAACATATTTATGTCATGAATACTCTTGCCACATCCTTTCGCAATTCTTTTCTTACGGGACATATTAAGTACTTCTGGGGAAGCTCTTTCTTCAGGAGTCATAGATAATATGATGGATTCAACTTTAGAAAAAGCACTATCATCTATATCCAAATTCTTAAGCTTATTCATACCCGGTATCATACCGAGGAGTGACTTAAGGTCACCCATCTTCTTAATCTGATTAAGTTGTCCTAAGAAATCATTAAAGTCAAACTTGTTTTTCTTGATTTTCTTCTCTAATCGCTTAGCTTCTTTCTCGTCGATCTGTTCTTGTGCCTTCTCTACAAATGATACGATATCACCCATGCCTAAGATACGTGAAGCCATCCTCTCAGGATGGAATACATCCAGTTCATCTAACTTCTCTCCAGTACTGGCAAATTTGATAGGTTTACCGACTGTGTATTTTACTGATAGTGCTGCTCCACCTCGCGTATCACCGTCCAACTTAGTCAAGACAACACCGTCATAATCTATTCTATCATTAAAGGCAGCAGCTGTATTAACTGCATCCTGTCCCGTCATAGAATCTACGACGAATAAAGTCTCCGTAGGAGTGATCGCTTCCTTGATATTAGCGATCTCGGTCATCATCTCTTCGTCGACAGAAAGACGACCAGCTGTATCGACGATAACAACACTGTAATTATTCTTCTGAGCATGAGCGATAGCATTACCTGCGATATCTACAGGATTAGTATTACCTTCTTCTTTATATATGTCTACTCCTATACTTTCCGCAAGGACTGACAACTGATTGATAGCGGCTGGTCTGTAGACATCACATGCAACTACGAGAACCTTCATGTTCTTCTTTTCCTTAAGGTACTTGGATAACTTACCTGTAAATGTCGTCTTACCAGAACCTTGTAGTCCAGCTATAAGGACTACTCCGGGCTTACCTTTGACATTTATACCAACGGTCTGACCTCCCATAAGTGAGACCATTTCGTCCATGACGATTTTGACCATAAGGTCTCCTGGCTTCACGGACTTTAAGATGTTACGTGATCCTAATGCCTCTTGCTTGACCTTATCAGTGAATTCTTTAGCTATCTTATAGTTAACATCAGCAGCTACGAGTGCTCTTCTGATTTCCTTTATAGATTGTGCTACGTTAATCTCGGTTAGCTTACCAGTCCCCGCAAGACCCTTGAATGCTACATCTAACTTATCACTGAGTGTATTGAACATGCCTATTTATTGTAGATTGATATAATTAACATTGAACCAGAATTATAGGATAGAAAAATCTATCTTATATCAGACGATTGATCATTAAGCTTACTTGATTTATAATTGTAGCCAACTTAAATAGATACCAATGTCTGAGATAACCTCGACAAATCATTGATATTCAATGACTTCATCTACCTATTAGGCAACTTATGCATTCTTATAATGAATAAGCTGGGTCGAATAATTGCAAATGTAGAAATAATAGGTTTTTATTGTATGTACAATCCCTATTATAGCTGAAGAATCACAACTATTAACTTGTTATAACCCTTAAAAAGCAGATACAGTTCTTACGCAATCCTATTAAAATATTTAGTTTCGTATTATATAAATACTTAATATCTCTATTTTTATACTGTGAAAGTTAGACCTCTTCTTATATCTCTACTCATAGTCATATGCAGTACTTACCTGCATACACATCATCATAATGGCCCTTATGTAGGTGAAGTAATCGATAGATTTAACAATATAGAAGTCTATTATAATGGAGACAGTAAGAATGTATTCGGTAGAAATACCACCTATGACAACTACAATCTGGGGCTTAATTACCAATGTGTAGAATATGTCAAGCGCTACTATTATTATGTCTATAATCACAAGATGCCTGATTCTTATGGTCATGCTAAGAACTTCTTCAATAAGAAACTCCCTGACACAAAGCTGAATAAGAAAAGAGGCTTATACCAATTTAAGAATGGGTCTCAGTATCGGCCACTGCCAGGAGACATTATCATATTCGATAGTAATATGAAAAACAAATATGGTCACGCAGGCATTATCACCTACTCTAAAGGATCAGAATGCGAGATCATACAACAAAATGTAGGTACCAAGACAAGAGAAATCATAGGAGTCATGGAAGTCGATAACAAGTTCTTTGTCTTAGATAAGGATGTATTAGGCTGGATGCGTAAAGGTTAAAAAACAAATACTAAGTGACCATAAAACTGATCTATATAGGTCGTGATAAAAAGAACATCTATACCGAAGTCGAAAAGACTTTTATCAATAGAATAAAGCACTACAACACATTCAAAGTGATAGACCTCAATCCTCCATCCTATCCTAAGTCGCTTTCTGTAGATGAGATAAGAAAAAAAGAAGCCAAACTGATCTTACCCTACTTAGAGAAATCTACGATCAATATCCTCTTAGATGAGATCGGTAAGACTTATACGTCAGTGCAGTTTTCTGAATTTCTGAATTCTAAAATGAATCAATCAAAAGACATCAATTTCATAATAGGTGGAGCATATGGCTTCTCATCCGAGACAAGATCTAAGGCTCATGGCTTAGTCGCATTATCTAAGATGACTATGCCACATCATCTCGCGAGAATCGTCTTATTAGAACAGCTTTATCGAGCATTTACAATATTAAAAAACGAAAAATATCACAATAGCTGATTAATCCAGCTAGCAACTCATACATAATACATACCAGAAATATGACTATAACAATAGCCCTCATGATAATAACAGGTCTTATCTCCTACCAAGGATTAAATAGATCAGATATCGTACAGAAACTGAAGCACTATCCTTACAGAGAACATCACAGTAAGGAATATTATAGAATACTGACATCTGGATTTGTCCATGGTAGCATGCAGCATCTATTGATTAATGGGTTTGTTCTCTACATGTTTGGTGATATGATAGAAAGACAATTCAGCGCTTGGTATGGACTGGGCATGGGTAAGATTATGTTTCTATTGCTATATGTCACCGCTATAATTGCTGCTGACATCCCGACACATTTTAAGCATAAGGACAACCCTAATTATTCTGCTGTAGGTGCTTCAGGAGCCACATCTGCATTGGTCCTGATATTCTGTCTTATAGCACCATGGAATTGGTTTTTATATCCTCCAGTTCCAGCTATCGTTTTTGCCATAGGATATCTTGCATATTCATCATGGGCTGATAGAAGTAACAAAGCTGATGGCATAGGTCACAGTGCTCACTTATATGGAGCGATATGGGGTATCGTCTTTGTGCTATCTACTAAGCCTGAGGTCTTTAGTACTTTCTTAGAGAATCTGATGGTAGGCCCATCAAGACCACCATTTTTCTAATATAAAAATCCTCGTGTTATATAAGACTCTAGCCTAATGACCACATTGTCAAATAGAACACTACCAATACTCATTCGTTATATATTATCATTGTACTTTCGTAAAAATTAAAATATTATATGAAGTTTATTTACATTTTTATCCTATTGATTAGCTGCACAATAGCCCATGGACAAGAGAATTTCAATATGGAAAGCCTGGCTACTATAGAGCTTGATGAACCAGGAAATGACATATGGGGCTACGTAGATGGCAATGGTATAGAATATGCTGTCATGGGTAGTAGAACGAATACAAGAATATGGAGCTTAGAAGACCCCAGTAATCCTATCGAAAGAATCGTCATACCTGGAGCAGCGACGACATGGAGAGATATCAAGAGTTGGGATGATCA
>CALLAG010000237.1 GCA_938002705.1 uncultured Saprospiraceae bacterium
GATTAAGTTCAAGTCTTTAAATTAAAAAATAATAAATCATGAGAATAAACTTCCAAGTATTTCTTCTTGTATTGATATGTGGCAATGTACATTCCGCAGCAATAAATAAATCGTATGTGCAAGACATCTTAGATAATCTCTATGCTACACATGGCGATTATCGCATAGACAAACCAGAACTAATAATATCTAATACGTCTGAGTTTGTGGCACAATATAAGCCAGGTAGCAATGCAATTGTCATAGAACAAAAAGTTATCGACTTATGTGAGAACTTAGGAGACAATCGAGATAATGCACTCGCTTTCATCATAGGACATGAGTTAGCTCATGCTTACCAAAGTCATTTGGATAATGAAACTGAGACCAGTTTCCTTGCCTATAATAAGGCATATAGTAGTGCCACTCGAAAAAAGGTAGATGTCAAACTTAGAGAAAGTGAAGCAGATATATTTGGATCATTTAGCGCTTATCTAGCAGGTTATAAGATCCAAAATGTTTTTCCTGATATCATTAATGACATATATAGTACATATAACTTAACTGATAAGATATTACCACAATATCCTTCTAAGTCCTCACGCAATAAGTCAGCAGAACATATGATGCTTAGGTTAGATACATTAGTCAATATGTATGATGCTGCGACTTACTTATCAGTTACTGGAAATTATATGGAAGCCTCAGCATGTTATGATTATATAGAAAAATCATACTCAAGCGTAGAGCTCAATAATAACAAGAGTGTAAATTATCTACTCGAAGCATTAAACTTCGCAAAACTTAATTCCGAAAAATACTTCTACCCTATTGAGTTAGATCTGGAATCGAGATTACATAAAGCTCAGAAAACTGCAACCTCTAAGGACCTAAGCCCTGAAGAACGTATGATGTTTACGATGCTTATTATCAATGCACTAGAAGGACTCTATAACTGTATAAAACAAAATCCTAATTATATAGCAGCCTATATCAATATCATAGCAGCCTACACAATAGATAACAGCCCTGACAAAGCATTAAAATTTATAATAGATAAAAATGTAGATCAATTAGTGTACAATAATTCTGATGCAGAACAGAGAGCTGCATATGAAATCGTGAAAGCTCTTGCTCTTCAAAAAAATGGAGAAACTGAAAAAGCAAGAAAATTACTACTGGCTCTAAATAGAACTTCATCAGAAAATATTAAATTACTGAGTCAACTCAATATAGACAGAATAGATAATAATATCATTCCTGCTAATGAAATTATAAATGAATCTACAGGATCAACTAATAAGCTAAAAAACAAACTGAGAACCAAGCCAAGTAGAATAAAGGCATTTCCAATAAATAAAGAAAATACTATATACTATTCATTTTGGGTATCAAATTCTCATCTTCAGAGACACATAAAAGGGGACCAAGAAGTACTTATACAAGAAATTCCTAAGAGCGAAGATGCCAATAGAGAAACATTAATTTTCCTAAATAAAAATCTTCGGGTATATCAGAATAATGATGGTAAGCTTATTGAATTAGAAGACAAGGACCATAACGTAATGGTACATCACAAAAAGGCCATTTAGAGAACTAAATTTTGGTAAATCTATAACAACATATGTCATTTCTCAGCGCTTAACCAACTTATCAATATAGTCAATCTCAGTATCGACCCTCTTAAGTAAACGCTCAGCTTGCGTTACGAATCGGCTTATCTTACGCTTAGCTTTAGAATCATCTATGCTTAGACTTTCGAGACTTGAGATTGCTGATTCCAACTTAGACTTGGCTTCTATCATTTTGGCTTTAGAGTAGTCAGGATTCCACTTCTTGCCTTCATAGTTTTTAGCTCTGCCCTTTTTCTGACATTCATTGTATAAGTCTGTTGCCGCATTACAGTTATCTGAAGCAGCTTGTATAATATCAGGTTGGGAGAATATATCATATAGATCTGCTTTCTGTTGCATATATTTCTGCCACTTAGAGAGCAGCCTTATATCATCCCCTATTGTTTTTGATCTTTCTATCTGAGCTAATATTTGGGTCTTCTCATCTGAGCTAAAGTGAGTATCTATAAGTGCAGTATAATCCATTTTATTCTCGACATCTGAGACATCAGTTCCGTCTTCAAATTGCTTATAGTTAATCGGAGCTGCGGACAACTGCCACATAGGATCGAATGGCAAGTGTGACTTTCTCATCTCATTAGGATCTACCTCGTACCATTCAGTACTATACTTTTTGACAAATTTCTTACGATCATTAATATGGCCTGCGCCCCATGTGAGATCATATAACTTCCACTCACCATCTACCTTGAGAGCATTCCATGCATGACCTATACGTTTCTGGACATTGCCTTGCTGGTTCCTGGACATGCCCTCTACGACGATGGATTGATATCCGAGGTCTGTCATTATCTCATGGAATAACAAAGCGTAATCCTCGCAGACACCTTTCTTCTTACTGATGACTTTATCTAATAATTGTTGCTTGTGTTCGGCTTCGGTTTTGGAACCGCTCTTAGATGGTCGCCTTCTTTCTGTCATAGACTCCATCTTGGATACATCGTATTTGATGTTATCAGTGATCCAGTTGTATACGGACATAACAGTGTCTTCTTGGATTTCTATATCACTGATGATCTTATCTAGGGATGTAGATTGGGCGTACGAGAGTTGTGATATAAGGACTAATAGAATTGTAAGATATTTCATATATGTCAGTTGTTGAATAAAGCGACATCTCACTTATTCATTTATAATTTCTATTTTTTGGCTTTCCTCAATACCATCTCCTGTCACTGTTATTATATATATCCCAGTTTGTATATTCTTAATATCTAAATCATACTCATCAGTTGGAAGTCTCATTTCTTTATGAAGGACTTCTTGACCCAATATAGAACGTATTGTCAACTTATTAAAGTTACCTTCCCCAGATATATGTAACTTATCTGATGCTGGATTTGGGTACACATTGAGTTGTTTTGATAGTGTGATTTCTGAATTGGATGTCATGCAATTCTTACTGTCACCTTCGATGGTCCAACCCTTATCTATCAAAGCTAACCGACCTGTACTATCACAGTATTCTAAACTTAATGCTCCTAATCTCAGATTTTGAGGGGTATTTGAATTAACTGACCATCCATTTAGTGTAGCTTCATAGTTAGCTATTGAAAGTCCACTTACATCCAGCATACTACGCATATCTTCTAAAGAAGATAAATGCCAACTTCCTAAATCTTGATTGAAATTTTTAGCCCCATCAAACATACTATTCATATCACTCACTGAAGATACATCCCATGAACTAATATCTCCATTAAATAAAAGTTCTATAGTTGAAGAGAATAAATATGTACCAATATATGCAGAAAACATATATGACATATTTGTTACATTAGACACATCCCAACCTCCTATATCTTGATTAAAATTTATTGCCGCGGAAAACATATAATCCATAGAAATTACAGAAGATACATCCCAACCTCCTATATCCTGATTAAAATTTACTGCTCGAAAGAACATACTCTCCATATGTTTTACATTAGAAACATCCCATGAGCTAATATCTCTATTGAATAAAGTTTCTACACTCGATAAATAATTACCTAAGGACATAACATGCCCAGAAAACATACCTGACATAGAAGTTACATTAGAAACATCCCACGAACCAATGTCACCATTAAACATTACGGCAGCTCTAAACATATTTGACATATTAGTTACTGAAGATACATCCCATGAGCTTAGATCTTGATTAAATCTGGTAGCTAAGTTAAACATATTAGACATATTGGTCACTGAGGATACATCCCATGAACTTAAATTACCATTAAATGAAAGTGAAATAGAATTTAATAATAAATCATTGAAGGAAGAATATCCAGAAAACATACCTGACATATCTGTAATATTAGAAACGTCCCATGAATTTAAGTCAGCATCAAACCTTATAGCACCATGAAACATAGAAGCAGTAGAAGTAACATTAGTCAAATCAGGAGCGTCAGAACCAGTTGTTAGTAGTGCTTTACAAAATTGAAAAGCTTTCTCCATAGAAGTCCATACTATATCACCCCACTGGTCAATTTTTATTATCTTAGTATAATCTGAACTCCATCCTGTAATATAACTAAAAGAACCGTTAAAATAAATCCTTGGAAACACACCTCTTATCGCCACTGTATAAGTACCAGCTACTCCATAATCATGAGTAATATCTCCATCTACTCCTATATCATCATATACCCCATCATTGTCCCAGTCTACATCATAATTATATGTCTCTCCTGGGAAAGTAGGAATAGTAATACATGAAGAACAGGAGATCCCCGCATTATCAGTTTTCCAAGTCGTGATGAATGGTCGCTGAGCTGCGACTACAGAAAAAGTAAATGCATATAAGCATAGTAAGATTAAGATACGTGTCATGATTAATGGTTGTTGTATATTCTATAATGTAGCAAAGCTTTGCAGCTTACTGAAATATAAATATAACCAAAAAAATGTGAAGACTATCGAGGTATGCTAATCTAAAGTACATATACCTCCCTTATATATTGCAAGGGAACATGTTCCCTTGGAGTCAGTATAGGTTTTGAGCCTAAAAGTTAGAAGATTGTAATATATATACTACCTCTTATTACCACCGGAACGGCCACCGCCGCCAGATCCCTTATTACGACCTCCGCCTGATCGACCACCGCCACCTGAGCGTCCGCCTCCTGATCTCCCGCCAGATCTGCCTCCACCAGAACGACCACTTCGACCACCACCGCCGCCTCTTCCGCCACGGCCGCTGCTATTAGGATTCCATTCTGGAGATACACCTATCTCAGGAGGTAACTTCATCTTGATGACTTCTTTCTCTATGAGCTTTTCTATCTGAGCGAAATTTCTCATATCATCAGTATTGATGAACGTTATCGCGACACCTGATGTATCGGCACGAGCAGTACGACCTATTCTGTGTACATAGTCTTCTGCATCACTTGGAGTACCATAGTTAACGACAAGATTGATATCCTTGACATCTATACCTCTACTGATGACATCTGTAGCGACAAGGATTCTTGTATCCTTAGATCTGAATCTAAGCATGACCTTCTCTCTCTCGCTCTGATCGAGATCAGATGATATCGCTTCTGCTGCAAGCTTAGCAGACTTAAGTGCTTTAGTGACCGCCGCTACATTCTTCTTAGTAGAACTGAATATGATGATACTGTTGTATGCAGGTTTATCTTTTATTAATTTGACTAACAGCGGAATCTTGTGCTCATCTTGGACAAGATATGCCGCTTGTAGGATCTTGGCATTAGGCTTCGATATAGCGATTTTTATTTCCTTAGGATCATTTAATATTGTCTTGCTGAGCTTAACGATCTTTTGCGGAAGCGTAGCACTAAATAATAGTGTCTGACGCTTAGGTGGTAGCAACTTTATGACAGACATGATATCATCATGAAAGCCTATATCTAACATTCTATCAGCTTCATCAAGAATTAGATAATCTACAGTCTTACAGCTAAAGTATTTGTTATTGATAAATGATATTAACTTACCAGGCGTAGCCACAACGATATTCACACCACTCTTAAGTGCTTTCTGCTGCGATACCCAATCCTGTCCACTTCCTCCACCATACAGAGCGATAGAGGAGACATTCGTCATATAAGAGAAGGCTTGGATCTGATTATCTATCTGTAATGCTAGTTCTCTTGTAGGGCAGATGACAAGTACCTGAGTGGTATCCTTATTCTCTCTAGAGAGCTTATCTATTATAGGCAATATAAATGCTGCCGTCTTACCTGTCCCTGTCTGTGCAGAAGCGAGAATGTCACGACCTTCCATAATATATGGTATAGACTGCTCCTGTATAGGGGTGGCGTTTTCAAAACCCATATACCCTAGTGCTTCTAATATAACCTCACCAAATCCTAATTCTGCAAATGTCATCTTCTGTATTTATTTATTACAAATGGAGCAGATAGTCTAATATAACCACCAATATGCTATCCATTAATGAGCTCAAGATACTCCAATTCTGTCAATATCTGAACTGTGCCCAGTGCCACTGCCTTTTTAAGCTTAGATCCGGCCTTCTCGCCTACTACCAGTATATCCAGATTAGAGCTGACAGCAGATATATTCTTAGCTCCGTTGTCCTCGGCCATAGTCTGTGCTTGCTTCCTTGTCATCTCCTGTAGAGATCCTGTAAATAGTATCGTCTTACCCAGAAGCACAGCTCCTTCCTTAATCGATCTCGGCTTATCAGCTTCCGTCTGTGATATATTGACACCATAAGAAGCCATCCTCTCTAGTAGTTCTATATTATCAGGTATTGAGAACCACTGTATGACATTCTCAGCTACGACAGGCCCCACATCTTTGATATCCACGAATTGCTCCATCGTCCAATCTTTGAGATCCATCGCAGAATTAATATTCTGAGCAATCAACTTACTGACCTTCTTACCAAGATGATGTATGCTGAGACTATTAAGTAATCTGTGGAGAGGATTCTTCTTAGCCTTATCGATAGCTTTCTGCAGATTATCAGCGGACTTCTGCCCAAAACCTTCTAAGGCACTTATCTTCTCATAATCCAGATTATAGACATCTGATATATCTGACAACCATCCTAAAGCACTAAATTTTTCTACGTAAGACTTACCGAAGCCATCTATGTCCATCGCCGCCTTAGACACATGATATATGATACGCTGGAGGTTCTGTTCCTTACATTGTGTATTCTCACATCGCCACGCTGCTTGCTCCTCTGACTTGTGTAGTTCTGAACTACAGAATGGACATTGAGTGGGAAATACAATAACCTCCTCTTTCCCAGTTCGCAATTCCTCCATCGACTTGACGATATATGGGATCACATCACCAGCTCGCTCGATGAGAACTTTATCACCTATCCTAAGATCTTTTTGTTTGATAAATTCTTCGTTATGCAGTGATATAGATGATACAGTGACACCTGCTAGGTGTACAGGTTCTACTTTAGCTACAGGTGTGATAGCGCCTGTCTTTCCGATCTGATATTCTACATCATTAAGAGTGGTCGTGGCCTGCTTAGCCTTGAACTTATAAGCAATAGCCCACCTCGGATGGTGTTGTGTAGAGCCTGCTTTCTTCTGTAATATAAAGTCATTGACCTTAATAACGGCACCATCTATCTCGTAGTAATAATTTTCTCTTTCTTTCTCCCATCTCTGAGTATGTTCGTATACTTCATGGATATCACGAGCTACTGGATTACTATTAGCTGGAATATTAAATCCCAGTTGACCCAACATCTCGATGACTTTATTATGGCCTTCTAATGTTTCCATCATATCCTGCCCTTGATCATCCACTGCATAGGCCAGCTGAAATATAAATACCTCCAGCCCCCTCTTCCGAGACTCGTTAGCATCCTTCATACGTAAGCCACCAGTTGCAGCATTACGAGGATTAGCAAATATCTCTAAGCCTAAGGCTTCACGTTCTTTATTTTTTTTGTGAAATACTTCTTTGTGTATGACCGCCTCTCCTCTTAACTCCACACTCGAGATCCCATATTCTGAGAACTTAGCAGAGAGCGGTACAGAAGAAAGCGATCTTGCATTGAGTGTGATATTTTCGCCAGCTACACCATTACCCCGAGTAGCAGCTCTTACAAGTTGGTCGTTCTCATATACAAGTGCTATGCTACCGCCGTCTAATTTTGGCTCTACGTAATACGCTATTTTCTCTGCAGGATCTATCTGACATAGCTTATGGATCTGCTGATCAAATTCTATAAGATCCTCAAGGTTGTAAGAATTATCTAGCGACAACATCGGCGTGAGGTGATCTATTAATTCTGCATTCTTATCCACATCACTCGATACTCTCTGTGTGGGAGAATCAGCACGAACGATAGATGGGTTATCCTCTTCAATCGCTTGTAGTTTCTTGTATAATACATCGTATTCCTTATCAGAAATAACAGGGCTATTATCTATGTAATACTTCCACTCATGATACTGCAAGAGATCTACCAGCTTATCATAGTCATCTACACCTACGGCATTGTTGAGATAAGATTTAGATAATTCGAAAAAGGCGCTGTGCTTTTGCTGAGTGTACATAATTCTGTTTCAGATATAAGTATGAATGTAAATGAGACTCCAAAAATGAGAAAATAATGTCTATATCCAAGGTGTGACATATTGTATATTTTATGGTCTAAAATATGTTAACATGTCATATTTTCAAGGGTTTTAGCTTAAAACCTAAACCGAAAAAAGGTTAAATATTAAAGAATTATATATATATAAAAATTTAGCACTAACTTTATACTTAATAACTAACTAAACTTCAAAAAAATGTTCAAAGAATTTAAAGAGTTTATCCTTACGGGAAATGTCATTGATTTTGCTATCGCTGTAATCTTAGCAGGTGCAGTAGGACTTGTTGTCAATGGTTTTGTCAACGATATTATTATGCCAGTAGTAGGTAACTTTGCTGGAGGAGTTGATTTTGCTGATTTGAAGCATGTATTGTCGCCTGCAGAGATAGGAGCAGATGGTACTGTCGTAAAAGCAGAAAATGCAATCAGATATGGTTCATGGATTAACTCTATCATTAACTTAATCATCGTAGGATTTGTATTATTTATGATTGCAAAATCTAAAATCAAATTCATGGGTGCTGCTCCAGATCCAGCACCAACGGCTGATCAATCATTATTAGCAGAAATTAGAGACGCTCTTAAAAAGTAATTTCATACCAATATAGAGACCTAAAGTCGCTATCGGTAATCGAACTACTTTATAGATAAAATATGAAACCGCTACATTTTTTGTAGCGGTTTTTTTTATTTCTAATATCAAATCTTACTTTTATTTATGCCATTAATCTATGATAAAAAACTGGAACACTGTAACACAAGAATAGTGGTATGGGAAGCTACTGAGCCCACCTCATTTTTCATAGAGGCCCTGCAATTAAATGATGATGAATTAGATAAACTTAATGGCCTAAAGCCCCACCGCAAAACCGAATGGCTTACAAGCAGATACCTGTGTCAAGTAATAGATGACAATATCTGTAGGAGACTCATTGTCAAGGATGAGCATAACAAACCAAGTATCCAAGATTCCAGAAAACATATATCCTTAAGTCATTCCAGAAATAGGGCTGCAGTCATTATATCAGATGTACGCGTAGGCATAGATATCCAAAGACAAGAAGACAAAATCAGTCGCATCCAACATAAGTTTATTTCCTTAGAAGAACATGAGCACATCGATAATGATCATATAGATGACTCCTATCACATATTCTGGGGTGCCAAAGAATGCATGTATAAAGCATATGGCAAGAGGCAAATAGAATTCAAAGAACACATGCACCTCTATCCATTCAAGTATTATAATCCCAAACTTGAGATTAAAGGATGGCTAAGAAAAAATAATATAAATCAATCTTATGACATTCATACAGATAAGATTGATGATTACTATCTTGTATTCTCAATATTAAATAATGAATCTTAAACCTACCCTCTTCTTGTTTTTCATAAGCCTACTTGCATGTAAGTCAGATACACCGCAACAACAACGAGCTGAAACTTCATTATTCAAAGAAGAGATACCTCAGGATTTTCTTAGCTTCTACGATCGGTTCCATAGTGATATCGATTATCAATTAGAGCACATTATATTTCCGCTTCAGCAAAAGTCTGATTCCACTCTTTGGCAAAAAGACACTTGGGTTATGCACAAGCCGTTCGCTACTCAAGATGGAGAATTCTCAAGAAAATATACTCACCTTAATGGTATTGTGGTAGAAAACATCCAAGACCAGAAAGGCTTATTCAGAGTAGAACGCCGGTTTAGCAAATCTGGAGATGGCTATGACCTCATCTACTATAAGATTACTAATGCATTTGAGAACTCAGATTTTGAAGTGGAAAAGAGGGGATAATAATCATTTAATCACTCAGCTATATTACCAATAAATTAGCTAACAAATTGTAATTAGTCCATAGTAGGTAAAAGGTAATAAAAAGCTGCTTTGGGAATAATTTTTGTAATATTATCATTGTGATAGACTCATTACATATTAAGAATTTTAAATCCATCAAGGAATTAAAAATTAATCCTAAGAAAATCAACCTATTTATAGGTCGACCTAATGTGGGTAAATCGAATATTTTGGAAGCAATTTCTATGCTTAATGCTAAAGAATTAGTTTACATTAATAGAGGACTTGATCAAAGAGTTTTTAGATTCAGATCTATTGGAAATTTATTTAATGATAGAAAAGAAGCTATTTCTATCCATACAAACCAACTCGATCTTAGTTTAAAACTAAATTCAAGTAATGCATGTGAATTTATCTACGAAGAAATATCTGAATCAGGTATTGTAGATGATCCAAAACCTCAAACCAAGAGATTCAACTTTCAAATGGATTCAGGTGGAAAGATCAAGACGGACAATGGCAACTTTCACGATTTAACTAATGTAAATATCAAGCCATATAAGTTTATAGAAAAAGAAATAAAACTACGGAATATTGAAACTTTCCAAAGTGAACTTAAATGTCCCTTTGGTAAAAATTTAATGTCTGTAATAGAATCTGATAATGGCCTAACAAATGACCTTGCTGAAATTCTAAAAGATTATGAATTAGATTTAGTATTCATCGAAGATGATAGAAAGTTTGTAATACAGAAAAAGCAGAATAGTAGAATTCTACAACTCCCACTTGAGTTAATTGCTGACACTATTAAAAGATACATTTTCTACACAGTGGCAATTAAGACTAACTCTGGTTCAACATTAATTTTTGAAGAACCCGAATCTAATTCCTTTCCGCCATACATCGTTGAACTTGCAGAAAACATTGCTGCGAGTGATAATCAATTTTTTATCACTACTCATAGTCCCTATATTTTAGAGACCCTATTTAATAGATGCGATCAAAAAGATATTGCTATTTATCATATTGAATACAAAGATCATGAAACTGAAGTCAACGAACTTGCGAGTGAGGAAGTAAAGGAATTGATCGAATTAAAAGGAGATGTATTTTATAATCTGGACTATTTCAATAACGTAAATGGCTAAAATAATTTATCCAGAATGCTTTGGAGAGACTTATCTATACGATGTAATCAAGCCATCAGGTACTAAGAAACCTATACATCAAGGTCCAGGAGGTATTGGTCGGGTGCTAAAACAAATAAAAATAAAGGATACAAATGACGATACACTAATTGGTATTATTGATAATGATAATAGTCTACCTACTGAGTTCGAAAAATACTCAAGAATAGATCCTGAAGATCCAAGCTTGGGGATTAACCCTAATGTCCGATCAAAATCCGGAGTGAAGTACTATAAACATCGTTCACAAAAGTCCTATTTAATCATCCAGGAACCTGATTTAGAAGGATGGTTATGTAAAATTGGCAAAGAACATAGTTTATTCTCAAAAAATAGTACAATAAATACTCCCAAGAAAATGAAATTAATCACTAAGCAAAATAGTACACGGCTAAAAAGAAATAAAGAATTTAGCAAGCTCATAACGGACTTACAGACATTGCCAGAATCGCCACTTCTGGAAATTAAGAATTTCATTGAGCGAATCTAAGACCTGTATAATTTGTAAAATAGTCTTTCAGTATTATTTTATTTTTTTTATCTATTAGAATACTACACCTCTTCCTCAACCATTTCATAAGACTCTATAGGCGGACAAGTACAGACCAGATTCCTATCACCATAGGCATTATCTACTCTTGCTATCGT
>CALLAG010000238.1 GCA_938002705.1 uncultured Saprospiraceae bacterium
CCTATATTGACATTAGCGATACCACAATCAGATCCTGCATATGATAAGAACAACTCAGCTTCTCTTAAGTTAGTCGTCATGATCGCAGAAGATAGTCCTTGAGGCACATCATTCTGTATAGCGATTGCATTTTCGAGATCACCTTTGTACTTCATGATATATAGAATAGGCGCAAATGTCTCATGCTTAACGATCTCAAAGTCTGAAGTTACTTCAGCTACACATGGCTTAACATAACAACCACTGCTGTATTTCTTACCTTTAAGTACACCACCTTCTACAGCGAACTTACCGCCTTCTTCTCTGATCTTTTCTATTGTGTCTAAGTATGCATTGACAGAATCTTTATCGATAAGTGGTCCTACATGATTTTTAGGACTTAATGGATCACCGATCTTGAGCTGAGCATATGCTTTGACGAGTATGTTTTTGACTTTATTATATTGAGATTCATGTATGATTAATCTACGTGTACTTGTACATCGCTGTCCACATGTACCTACGGCTCCGAATACGGCTCCTGTCAATACAAGATTAAGATCAGCATCTTTAGTGATGATGATAGCATTATTACCACCTAATTCTAAGAGTGTGTTACCTAATCGAGCAGCTACTGTTGCAGCGACGATCTTACCCATACGTGTACTTCCTGTAGCACTTACGAGAGGAATTCTTGTGTCATTAGACATTAGCTCACCGATCTTGTAATCACCAGTGACAAGGCTACTTACACCTTCAGGTACTTTGTTGGCCTTAAGTACATCTTGTAATATGTTATGACATGCTACAGAGCACATAGGTGTCTTCTCACTACCTTTCCATACACATACATCACCACATACAAGAGCAATCATCGCATTCCACGACCACACAGCTACTGGAAAGTTAAACGCGGATATGATACCAACGATACCCATCGGGTGCCATTGCTCATACATTCTGTGTAGCGGCCTCTCACTATGCATAGTAAGACCATATAGCTGTCTTGATAGACCTACAGCAAAATCACATATATCTATCATCTCCTGTACTTCTCCCCAGCCTTCTTGTAGTGACTTACCCATCTCGTAAGAGACTAATCTTCCGAGAGCATCTTTATTAGCACGGAGTGCATCACCATATTGTCTGACGATCTCACCTCTCTGAGGTGCTGGTACTTTTCTCCATTCTACAAATGCTTTCTCGGCAGTTTTAATCACTTTCTCGTAGTCTTTCTTAGAAGTGACTTCTACAGAACCTATTGATTTTCCATCTACGGGAGAGAAGGATTCTATTTTTCCAGACTTAGATTTTATAGATTTCAAACCAGTGAATGTTCCTGGATTATTTTTTTTAAGCTTAAGCTTTTTTAAGAATGTTGCGTTCATAATATTATAAATATTTTATATGGCTGCAAATGTATGAAAAACATAAGGCCAATGTCAATAAATGGCTCGTTTAAGCAAGCCATCACAATTAGAGGGTTTTTACAATTTTAAATTATTTGACTTATGGTCTTGGTATACTTCTGATGTAACCATTAGTCATGATTATAGTACAGCAATCACTCTGTACTTCTATGACATTACTGAACTCTGATGTATTATCATCAAGGTCTCTTGCAGTAGCAGTGATAATTGTACCAACTTCTATATCAAGTCCTTTGGTATCGATGACAAATTCGAATCTGCTTTGTGTTCTTGTAGATGAGATACCAGTACCATCATTATTATATGTTCCTACCGTTGCATCACCATCGTCAGCAGAACCTTCTATGCCTTCATGAAAGAATATGTGTCCTTCTCCGAATGATGCGGTATAGCCTGATGGTAACGGACTTGGACTGTCACCATAATCTGAAATAAATATTTCTATTGCAGATCCTGATGGAGCAAATCCAGATACAGTCAATATAGAATCTACAGACCATGTGACGTTATCAAATACCGGAAAATTAATAAGGTTGTTCCCACCACTGTCACCATCACCGTTATCATTAGTTGTAACGCCGTCATAATCTAAGTCTATTCCTAATGCATCGTTATCAAACATAGAATTACGGCTTATTCTGTTTCTTGTTGCACCATTAGTAACAGCGACAGCTGCATCACCATTGAAGTGAATTTTATTACCTACTATATCAGGATCAGATACCACCATTGATGGATCATAACCTATTATAGCATCTTTAGAATCTACAGTTATTAGAACACCCCTTTTACCATTTCCGAGTTGAGTAATTCCATCTGCACCTACACCTATACAGTTACCAGATACAATGGTACTATCTGCTCTTGATATTCTGATGCCGTCTTCGATATTACCAGAGATTACATTTTTTTCTATATCGTCTCTTACACCATCACCGTTAGTGCCTATCCTTGTGGATGGGTATGAGTTGATGTCTATGCCATTATTTAGATTTCCCAATGCAGTATTACCCGTGACATCTGTGCCTATATAATTTCCTGCTATGACATTAGCTCGACCGGTTCCATTAACGAGAGTTCGGATTCCCGTACCATTATATGACATAATATTACGTTCGAGAACATCATGATTTCCATCACTATCAGTTCCTATTTGGTTATAACTTGATGCACCACTTATCTGCACACCATAGTTACCGTTAGTTAATCCACTGAGTCCAGTCACATCAGGGCCTAAGTAATTACCGGCAACAACTTGATAGTCAGAATCTATAATACGTATTCCATCGACATTATTACCAGATATGATGTTACGCATATGATTAGGATTTGGACTAGATAATCTATCATCTATACCTATAATATTCACACCTGTAGCACGATATATTGCTGTTCCATTGTATCTGTTAGGTAGTGCATTAGTGCCATTCTTATCTGTACCTACAAAATTGCCAGCAAATAAGATGGTAGAGCAATTCTGCATGTATCCTCCGAAATAACTTGATGAAAGTAAGTTTCCTTCATTAGCGTCATTGATACCATCGGCATTAGTCCCTATATATGAATCGGAAAGGTTATACATCTGTATTCCATAACTACTATTACTAGGACTGAATCCGTCTGACAGTCCATCTACACCTGTACCGATATAATTACCCCAGAAGAAATTTTCTACACCACCACTTCTATTAGAGTAGATTCCTTTTCGGAATCTATGTATTGCCATACCAGAAACTTGTGCATAGCTTGCGAAAAAACTAAGCCCATCATAGAGGTTAGTATTACCTATCAGTTCTATATTAATTACTCTACTTGGTATATCTCCTTGTACAGAACCAGCTTGTGTGTAGCCGTTTATGTGTATATAATCATCTCTTATCAAGTCGAATGTAGTGGTAGGACTTATGATATGAGGTCCAGTACCAGGTATCATAAAAATTGATGTTTCCATCAGTGGATCTATGATTTCTGTATCATTACTTTGATCAAGATTTGTATTATCAAGCTCGTTACTATTGATTATGAATTGCCTTAGAGAACCTTGGCCGGCATTATTAATATTAACGATAACATCATAACTGTATCCGAAATCTATTTCTATAAGACTTCCTGATACTGCAGAGGCCACAGATATTTCAGATACTGATTGTGCCACGGTGGTAGCTGTTGTAAGTGTGGATATGTTAGCGTTTGATGTATTTGCTGGAGCGTCCGCTTTGTCGGGGCTGATACCGCCTATTTCATTTATATAATCTGATGTACCGTTAGACCGATAGGTATGTACAGGAATAATAGGTTTTCCTCTATTATTACGGCCTCTGTTAGAATTTAAGCTATTGTTGACTACTCTTATAAAGTAATTACCTGGGCTACTAATAGTAAATGAGTAATCCCCAGTAATAGTAGTCGTTGTATTTGATATAAAATCACCAGAGGAATCATATAGTTCTACTATTACATTTTCTACCAATATATCACCGTCAGCCCATCCAGAGGCCATAGCTATAGAATTGGCATTAGTATAGTCCCTTGCATTACCCCCACCATAGTTAATATCCTCAAAGACACGACCTGAAAGGGTAAAGTTAATAGGTGTCACTGCCTTTGATGAGATAGGAAGTAGCAGTAGTAACGATAAGATAAATTGTAATAGATTTAAATTCAATGGGCCTTATATGTTAAAAAAGTATAATGTGTAATAACCATGCCAACTTCACTGGCGGAAAGTAGATTATAACAAGTGAAAATAAAGGATGTCTTAGGTGAGAAATTGCAGAAACCAAAAGTTTATTGGCAATAAAGTCCTTAAATTTGATTCAGATTACGCGATAAATGCCGAATTAGCCAAAAAACACTATAAGTGAAGACACTTTCTGGCGAGTCAGTAGTTAATTGTATTAAAGATATACCTTTTACAAATTACAAATCAGTAAATAACTGCGATTACATAGGGCTTTCCCTAATATTGTGATCCTAAAAGTAGAAATAGACATATGTTAAACATATTTAAGAAAGTATTTGGGACGAAGTATGATAAAGACGTCAAAGCAATCAATCCTTATGTTGATAAAATAAACGGATTCTATAGTCAATATCAGTCACTAAGTCATGACGAACTCAGAAACAAAACGATAGAATTCAGGGCTCGTATCAAGGAATATCTAATAGAAATCGACGGTCAGATAGCACAAGCAGAACAAGATGCACTATCTGAACAAGATCTAGCTAATAGAGAAGATATATACCGAGAAATCGACGAATTAGTTAAGGAAAGAGATACGCTTCTAGAAGAAGTATTGATGGATATACTGCCAGAAGCATTTGCTGTAGTTAAGGAGACAGCACGTCGATTTACGGAGAATCCGACTATTGAAGTAACCGCTACAGACCAAGATAGAGATCTAGCTGTTAATAATACATTTGTTACCGTAGATGGCGATAGAGCGACTTGGAAGAACTCATGGACGGCTGCAGGGGGAGATATCACATGGAACATGGTACACTATGATGTACAGTTGATAGGTGGATATGTACTACACTCTGGCAAGGTCGCTGAGATGCAGACAGGAGAAGGTAAGACCTTAGTGGCGACTCTACCGGCATACCTTAATGGCCTTACCGGCAAGGGAGTACATGTCATAACCGTTAACGATTATCTTGCAAGAAGAGATAGTGAATGGGTAGGTCCCATATTCCAGTTCTTACATCTGACGATAGACTGTATCGATAAGCACAAGCCACACTCACCAGGCAGGGTAGCCGCGTATAAGTGTGATATCGTATATGGTACTAATAACGAGTTTGGCTTCGATTATCTAAGAGATAATATGGTCAAGTCACAAGAAGAAAAAGTACAGGGTAAGCATCACTATGCTATGATAGATGAGGTAGATTCTGTACTCATAGACGATGCAAGAACACCGCTGATCATATCGGGTCCAGTACCCAAAGGCACAGAGGAGCAAGAATACCACATTCTTAAGCCCAAAGTAGAAAGGCTAATCAATGCACAGCGTAAGATGGCTACAGACTATCTTGCTAAAGCAAAGCAACTCTTCAAAGATGGTAATACTGGACACGATGAGGGAGATACAGGGATGGCCTTACTCAGATCATACAGAGCATTACCTAAGTATAGACCACTCATCAAGTTCTTAAGTGAGGATGGTGTCAAAGCGACACTTCAGAAAGCGGAGAACTACTATATGCAAGAGCAAAGCAAGAACATGCATCTTGTAGATGATGACTTACTATTTACCATAGATGAAAAAAACCGTAATGTAGAACTAACAGAAAAGGGAACAGAATTTCTATCTAATGGCGAGAATGACAAAGGTTTTTTCGTTATGCCAGATATAGCTGATGAGATGCAAGCTATAGATCAGGAGATGAAAACAACTGGTGTAGATCTGACAGAAAAGAAAACGGAACTAATACAAGATTATTCTGTAAAGTCACGAAGACTGCATGCCGTCAGTCAACTACTCAAAGCGTATACGATTTTTGAGAAAGAAGAAGAATATGTAGTCATAGATGGTCAAGTAAAAATCGTCGATGAGTCTACAGGACGTATGATGGAAGGCAGAAGATATTCTGACGGATTACACCAAGCACTAGAGGCTAAGGAAAATGTAAAAGTAGGAGACATCACACAGACGTATGCTACAATTACGTTACAGAATTATTTCAGAATGTATCACAAGCTGTCAGGGATGACAGGTACTGCAGAGACAGAAGCAGGAGAGTTCTGGGAGATATACAAATTAGACGTGGTTGTTATACCTACTAATAGACCAATAATCAGAAAGGATGAAGAAGATCTTGTCTATAAGACAGCAAGAGAAAAATATAATGCCGTTATAGATGAGATAGAGAGACTCACGAAAGCAGGAAGACCAGTACTACTGGGTACGACGACTGTAGATATATCTGAGAAGCTCAGTAGAATGCTACAACTCAAAGGTATCAGCCACAATGTCCTGAATGCCAAGCAACACCAGAGAGAAGCAGAAATCGTAGGTGAAGCGGGAATGCCAGGTAAGGTTACTATAGCAACTAACATGGCCGGTAGAGGTACCGATATTAAGATCTCAGACGAAGTAAAAAAAGCAGGTGGTCTTGCCATAATAGCGACTGAGAGACATGATTCTCGACGAGTAGATAGACAGCTCAGAGGACGTGCAGGTAGACAAGGAGATCCAGGTTCTTCACAGTTCTATGTATCTCTGGAGGATAAGCTGATGAGGCTATTTAATTCTGAGAGGATATCAGGTGTGATGGATAAGATGGGACACAAAGAAGGTGAGGTCATCCAACATAAAATGATTACCAAGTCTATAGAGAGAGCTCAGAAAAAAGTAGAAGAAAATAACTTTGGTATCAGAAAGAGACTACTAGAGTATGATGATGTGATGAATATCCAGAGAGTAGCGATCTATAAGAGAAGAAATAACGCCCTCTCAGGAGAAAGACTTTCTGTGGATTTATACAACATGATAACTTCACTGACAGAAGGACTGGTAGAAGATCACAAGTCAGCGGGCAACTATAATAGTTTTCAGAATGATTGTCTGACGGCATTATCATTGGACACTAAGATTGATGAAGTAACTTTCACTGAGGGTACGGTACCACAATTAGTGGAAATGTTCCAAGCGGAAGTTTTTGAAAACTATAAAAAGAAGACAGAGAAAATAACTGAAATACTTCTCCCCGTAGTCAAATCAGTACTCGAAAGAGAAGGCCATAGATACAAGCGTATTGCTATACCTTATGTAAGCACAACGAGAGAGAAGCCACTACCGATAGCTGCAGATCTGCAGAAAGCAGTAGATAGCGAAGGTGAGACAATTATGAAAGACATCGAGAAGGCATTGACATTAGCCCTCATCGATGAAAACTGGAAAGAACACCTCAGAAGTACAGACGAACTGAAAGACTCTGTACAGTCAGCATCATTTGAGCAGAAAGATCCTCTTGTAGTCTATAAGATGGAAGCGTACGAATTATTTGAGCAACTGGTCTACAAAATAAACTTCGATACTATATCGTATCTAATGGGAGGAAAGCTGATGATAGGTAGTCCCGAAGATGTACGTGAGGCAAAAGAAAAGAAAACTGATTTTAAAAATGTGAAAACCAGCAGAGCTGATGCCGCAAGAAGACAAGCAGCTATGCAGGCAGGTCAAGCAGAAAGACCTAAGCTGGAGACATTTAAAAGAGACGAGAAGAAAATCAAAAGAAATGACCCTTGCCCGTGTGGTAGTGGTAAGAAATACAAACAATGCCATGGCAAATAGTCCAAAATATATCTTGATAAGAACATTATTAATAGCTGTAACAGTAATTGTTATCGGACTTAAGTCAGATGCACAAGTTATAATCAATGAAGAGCCTGCTATCATCAAACTGATGGAAGTATACAAGAGCAAGAATGCACAGAGCCCTATCGTAAGGGCATGGCGTATACAGATCATGGCGACGAGCGATAGGATGGAGATGGAGCAAGCGTACAAGAAATTTGAAATACTCTATCCTCATATAGAATATACATGGGAGCATAACCCACCATACTATCAGGTCAGAGTAGGCGCATATGAAAGAAAGGCGGACTTAGAAGCCACGCTTCTGGAGATGAAGCAAGACTTTCCACTATCCATACCAGTCCAGGACGATATTGCTAAGAGAGACTTAGTGGAATTCTAATGCGTCGTAGGGCTGCAGCTAAGTCTATAGATTGGATATTATTATCAGTCACAGTGGCTATAGTTGCTATAGGGTGGCTCATGTTATATGCGGCAAGTTATGAAAGCGATGCGAGCTTATTCAGCTTTAGTTCAGCGATAGGATCTCAGACTATCTGGTTAGGTGTATCAGCAGTTATCTGTATGGCCATAATGGTCACCGACTGGCGTATATGGAGCAGTTTTGCTTATCCTATAATGATAGCGACGACGCTATCTCTGGCGGCAGTACTTATATTAGGTAAGGAAATTAAAGGAGCCACATCGTGGTTTTCGATCTTTGGCTTTTCGGTACAACCTTCTGAGTTTGCTAAGTTAGGTACGGCACTCGGATTCTCAGCTTACCTGAGCCAACCTAATATTAACTTAGAAAATGTCAAGACGATTATTCAAGCTTGTTTGATATTTTTAGTACCTGCAGGCTTGATTGTATTACAACCAGATCCAGGTACGGCGATTGTATTTTTAGCATTTTTTGTTCCCTTATTTAGAGCAGGACTTAATGCATCATTTTATATTCTGGGTCTATCATTGGCATTTATATTTATAGGCTCTCTGATATGGTCACCATTTCTGATGTTTATTCTGATTTTACTGAGTGCATGTTTATTCTTGACACTTGATCTTAAGGAATATAAGCTTCCTATGAGTGTTTTATTGCTCTTAAGTCTTTTTTGTTTGGCCAGTTATAATTTTGTGGATTATAGAATATTACTCGGACTAGTAGTTATAGCAGTTGGCTATGTTTCTTATCAGTCATTTAATCAAGGAAAATATAGAATACTTATCACTGGACTTATTATAGCATGTATGGCATCTGCTTTGTCATTCGGCACGAAGTGGTCATTCGAGAATATACTTAAGTCCCATCAGCAAGATAGAATTAATGTCTGGTTACGACCAGACTTATGCGATCCGCAAGGTTCTCTTTATAATATTATACAATCAAAGACAGCGATAGGATCAGGAGGTATTGCCGGTAAGGGGTTTCTTAATGGCTCTATGACTAATCTCAATTATGTACCGGAGCAAAAAACAGATTTTATTTTCAGCACACTGGGCGAAGAGCAAGGCTTTGTAGGTTCCTTCAGTCTGATCGTTCTATTCACATTAATGTTATTACGTATCAGTGTGATAGCAGAACGAGCCAAGATGCTATTTGTCAGATACTACGCTTATTCTATAGCAGGATTTATTTTCTTTCATTTTTTTATAAATGTAGGAATGACTATGGGTATCATGCCAGTGATCGGTATTCCACTAGCATTGATGAGTAAAGGAGGCTCATCATTAATAGCGTTCCTTGTGATGATTACTATCTTGCTTAAGATGGATCAGAAGCGCATTGCTTAATAGCACATTCGTCATTTATAATATAAGCCTTAAGACAATTTGTCATCAGAATTAGATATATAAAGCCAGATTGTCGTATATTTTTAGACAATTACAAGTGGTCCTTAATTTGATAATATACTTCTGTATAAAAGAACAAATATGACATACGATAATTTTACAATAAAGGCTCAAGAGGCGATTATAAAAGCCCAACAGATAGCCAAGAATTATGATCAGCAACAAGTGGATACTCCACACATGATCTTAGGGATAAAGGAAGTCGATGAATCCTTAGTAGAATTTCTGATGAAAAAAATGGGCGTCAACTTAGCGACATTAGAGAAGACACTCAGAGATCATATAGCAACTTACCCGAGGGTGGAAGGCTCAGATAAGCAGTTTCTTACTAATGATTCTAATGCATCATTAAGTAAGGCAAAGAAATTACTCAAAGAGTATGGGGATGAGTATATCTCATTAGAGCTTATCCTACTCGGCATTCTGGCTGGTAAGGACAAGGGAGCACAGATTCTTAAAGACTTAGGAGCAACTCAGAAAGGATTAAAGGCAGGAATCGATGAGATAAGAAAAGGCCGTACAGTCAATACGCAAAGTGCAGATAATGCCTATAACGCATTGAAAAAGTACGCTATAGACTTAAACGAAAGAGCAGAGTCTGGCAAGCTGGATCCTATCATCGGTAGAGATGAGGAGATCAGAAGAATCCTACATATCTTATCTAGAAGAAAGAAAAATAATCCTATCATTATAGGTGATGCTGGTGTAGGAAAGACTGCGATAGTAGAAGGCTTAGCTTGGAGAATAGTCAAACAAGATGTACCTGAGAACTTACAATCAAAAAGACTTTTCTCTCTAGATATGACTGCACTAATTGCCGGAGCAAAATTCAAAGGAGAATTCGAAGAAAGACTAAAAGCAGTCGTAGAAGAGGTAAAAGAATCAGATGGAGAAGTAATACTATTCATAGATGAGATACATACACTCATAGGTGCTGGAGGTGGTAACGGTGCTATGGATGCCGCTAATATTCTAAAGCCAGCACTGGCAAGAGGAGAGCTTAGAACTATAGGTGCTACCACACAGGATGAGTACCAGAAATATTTTGAAAATGATAAAGCCTTAGTCAGAAGATTCCAGATAGTTCATATCGATGAGCCAAGCGTAGAGGATACAATCTCGATCTTAAGAGGTATCCAAGAGAAGTACGAGATGTATCATAAGATAGATATTCTGGATGAAGGATTAATCGCTGCAGCAGAACTATCACACAGGTATATTACTGAAAGAAAATTACCAGACAAAGCGATAGATCTTATAGACGAGGCAGCAGCTAAGATGAGATTAGAGCTTGACTCTGTACCAGAAGAGATAGATGAGATGGACCGTAAGGTGAGACAGCTGGAAATAGAAAGAGAGCAGATTAAAAGAGAGAAAGACAAAAAGAAACTTAAGCATATCAATGAGCAGATAGCTAATAGTAAAGAGAAATTAGATTCGCTAAATGCGAGATGGCAGAATGAAAAAGGAATAGTCGATAGAATACAGACGATCAGAAAAGAAATAGAAGAACTAGAGCATGAAGCTGAGATGGCTGAGAGAGATAGTGACTTTGAGAAAGTTGCTAAAATAAGATATGGAGATCTCAAAGACAAAGAAGCACAACTCAAAGAAACGGAAGCAGAACTGGACAGTATAGAGGCAGATTCACGATTTACCAATGAGGAAGTGACAGCTAATGATATAGCAGATGTAGTCGCTAAGTGGACAGGTATTCCTGTATCTAAAATGCTACAAAGCGAAAAGGAAAAGCTACTAAAACTGGAAGATGAGATAGGCAAGAGATTAATAGGTCAAAGAGATGCTGTAGTAGCTGTATCAGATGCGATAAGAAGAAGTAGAGCAGGCCTATCAGATCCTAATAAGCCTATAGGATCATTTATATTTCTGGGACCTACAGGTGTAGGTAAGACAGAATTAGCTAAGACACTGGCTGAGGTTCTGTTTGATGATGAGAGAGCGATTACAAGAATAGATATGAGTGAGTATCAGGAGAAACACTCAGTATCAAGACTTGTAGGAGCGCCTCCAGGGTATGTGGGTTATGACGAAGGTGGACAATTAACAGAGGCGGTAAGGCGAAGACCTTATTCTATCATATTACTAGATGAGATAGAGAAAGCACACCCTGATACATTCAATATATTGTTGCAAGTATTAGATGATGGAAGGCTTACTGATAATAAAGGTCGAGTTGCTAACTTCAAGAACACCATTATTATCATGACTTCTAATATGGGATCAGATACGATACTAGAGAACTTCGAAGATCTGGAAGCAGTAGGTGAGGATCATAGAGAAGATATTATCGAAACGACTAAGTTGGAAGTATTTGATTTTCTAAAAGAGACATTGCGACCAGAATTTCTTAATAGAATAGATGAGACGATTATGTTCCATCCATTAACTAAATCAGAAATTAAGCAGATCGCTTTCTTACTTTTAAATAAAACCAAAAAGAACTTAGCATCTCAAGAGTTAGGTATACAGTTCTCAGATACAGCGATGGACTTACTTGCAGAATTGGGATATGAGCCACAGTTCGGTGCACGACCGCTTAAGAGGGTTATACAGAGAGAGATTATCAATCAATTGTCTAAGCAAGTGCTATCAGGACAATTCTCTGTAGGAGAGACAATATATGTCGGTACAGATGTCAAAGGTTTTACGTTCTCAGAAGAGCCAAGCAAATCAACGTCAAAACCGGTGATAGAAAAGAAAGCCAAAGCAAGTAAAGCTTCTAAATTAAAAAAAGCAGCAGATGACGTAAAGAATATAGTCGACGACATCAAGAAAGACGATGGAAAAGAGAAGTTGAATTAATCTCTCTTAATATGGATATCAGATTGGGGAAAAGGAATTGTAATATTATGATCGCGAAATAATTGATCTATCTCCAATCTGATATCACTCTTAATATCTTCTATAACGAGCAAGTTACGGGAGAAGAAATACAGACTGAAGTCTAAGGAAGAATTACCAAAATTCTGAAACCTCATAAAAGGAGCAGGAAATTTCTCGACATAAGGATTATCTGCTACACTTCTGAGTAATAGCTTCTTAACAAGAGCGGTATCTGAACCATAAGCGACGCCTACATCTACACTGAATCTTACACGCTGATTAAAGTGATTCCAGTTAATAACTTTCTCATTAACAAGTAAGTGATTAGGTACGACTATGATCGTGTTGCCACGGGTTTCTATCGTACTGGCACGCATGCCGATCTTCTTGACCATACCGACAGTAGAATCAAATTCCAGTAGATCCCCGACAGAGACACTTCTCTCAAAGAGGATAACTAGACCAGATATAAAGTCATTAAAAGTCTGCTGCAGTCCCAGTCCAATACCGACAAGTAGTGCCGCTGCTCCACCTAATATCAGACTCATATCTATGCCTAATACATTGAAGCAGACAATAATAGCTATGAGATAGACTACATACTTGACAAGTTGATTAACCGCGAATTGTGATCCGACATCTATCTTCTGCTTCTGATATATATTAAAGAAAAATATATTAGTAATAGCCCATACAAATAACCGTGCTATAAGTATAACTAATATAGCATGGATAATACTTGATAACTTAAATTGGACCAGCTCATCACCAAAATTTCTATTGAATAAGGTGAAGTCAATATGGAAATTCTTAAGAGCAAAAAGCAGTACGATGACATAAATAATAGACTGGACAAGCCTCTTAGCCATTACCTCACTCTTAGTTAGCGCCTCGTCAGAATCCTTCTTGCCTCTGCTACGAGCGGCATAATAATTATGGATAACGACATTAGACACGAACCAATCAATCAATCTTATAAATTGAAGAAACAAAAGAGCTTTAATAATAAGCACGATTGTCAGATCAAAAGATTCGAACTTGTATAAGACATGATTTTGGTTAAAGGTAAGGACGGCAGCTAATACAAAAACTAAAAGTATAAGTCCCCTTAAGAGCCTTGTAAGGTTCTTCATTTCAGATACATCTATCTCCGTCCCTGCGAATACCTTAGGAAAATATTTCTTGAGGACTGCACGATATAGAGCAAATAGAATCGCTATCGCAATAAAAAGAGTAGCAACCTTGCCGACAGTGATACTCTGGCTGACTAGATCAAAAAGATGATATGACCATATTTCATTCACAGATTAAAATTAAGCCAAATTACTAAGCTTGTACGTAAAGAAGAGATTTATCCATAAATGCATCTTCGGCTATCAGTTTATTAAGCTGGACTTGCTCCACAGCATGTTGCTTAGTCACTTCACTGATCTCATGAGTCAGGTCACCACCTTTTAATGTGATAAGACCATTAGGCAGAATATTGCGATTGTTATGATGTATCAGAGGTAGTGAGAATTCTATAAGTCGATCTAATCGTGTAACAGCCCGAGCTAGCACAAAGTCAAATTGCATCTTAAGTTCTTCTGCACGTTTATGCAGGGCCATCGCATTATCTAACTTTAGTGTTGTTATAAGTTCTTTTACAACACCTATTTTTTTAGCTGTACCATCTACTAGTAGGAACTGCACATCAGGATAGAGAATCGCTAATGGAATACCAGGTAGCCCCCCTCCTGTGCCTAAGTCAAGGACAGTCGTACCGTCTGCAAAAGACATAAACTTTGCGATAGATAGAGAGTGTAGAATATGTCTATGATAGAGGCTGTCGATATCTTTTCTTGATATCATATTAATCTTAGCATTCCATTCTCTATAGAAAGGTCCGAGTTGTTCGATTTTTGCTTTCTGAAGATCTGTGAGGTCTGGAAAGTACTTAAATATGATATCTGGTCCTGCTACCATTTTTTCTTGTTAGGTATAAATAGGGCAAAGCTAAAAAACACATAGTAAAAAGCCTGTAAGAAATCCATAATCGGAAAAAGCCATATAGCATTCTGTGATAGCATCTTTTGATATAGCTTGCTTACAGTAGGTAGAATAAGGACCAACCTTAGGACATATACAGATAATGCTATCTTCCAAAAAGGTGTCCATAATAGGCAAATGATAAGTACATACAAACCTACCTGGGAGAAAGTATAGGCAGATATAGCCAGCTTATGCAAGCTTTTATATCTATGTGATACGCTGTAGTGTCTTCTCTTCTGACGGAGATATGCAGAATAGGACTCCGGAGGATCTGTCCATACGAATGATTCTTCAGAGATATTTACGGCAGTATTATCCTTATTAGCTACAGCATTGACGGTGAGATCGTCATCCCCTGAGACTACATCCTTATGAGAAGCTATGTTTTCTGAAGATACCAGATTTCTATTATACAAGATATTTCTTCCTACACCCATGTAAGGAACCCCTGAGACGGCATAAGACAAGTACTGTACCCCCGTAATCCAGGCTTCAAAGTGAACCCATCGACTGAGGAAAGTGTCATTAATCGTATAAGGACTATAGCCCAGAACAATGGATGCATTACTCTTATAAGCAGCAGAAAGCATAGACTTTGCCCACATGTTAGTATGTGGTCTGCAGTCATCATCTGTCAATAATATCCATTCTGTCTCAGTTTTAACAAATGCTTCGATAAGAGCCTGTTTCTTACCACCAATATTTGTTATAACTTTATGGTATAATAGATACCTTTCTTTCTGCTGCAATTCCCTAACATACTTAGCGATACTTGCATCAGAAAAGTCATCAACCAAGAAGATATACAGTCCATCATAGCTTTGTGATAGTACTGAGGGCATATTAGACTTAAGATTGTCTAGCTTGTCTTTAGTGCATATGACAACAGTTGTAGGTGGACTTGAGTCAATTATAGGCGCTTTTTTAATCGATAAGAGCTTAGAATAGACAGTCAGCCATATGATTAATTGTATGATGACGACAATAATTAAGAAATATAGGGTTAGATATGCCAAATGACAACTGTTATACAATTAAGATTCATCAAAAGTATCGTAATATTTGTTGTTATCCATGGTGCTAATGGATATGAGAGATTCTAACACTACAGTACATAAGTATTAAATTAAGAAAACACTTAATGTTATTTTACATTAAATTTTAAATAATTCGAACGAAATGAGAAATTGGATTTTTTGCCTTTTGATGGCTTGTATTACTTTGCCTTTGTCATCTCAGATGCTTATAGATGGTCAGAATCTATATGGTAGTGAGTGGATAGACTATGATAAGGACTATATCAAAGTTACCCTTGATCAAGATGGGATGTATAAGCTTAACTATGGAGACCTATTGGCGGCAGGAATTCCGGCTGGAGTAGTAGGTAGCGGAGTACAGGTAACACATATGGGTAAGCAAGTAGCCAGTATTGTCTCTTCAGAAGGCTCATGGAATAATAGTGACTACCTAATCTTCTATGGAGAGAGAAACAAGGGAGAGATGGACGCATTCTTATATCAAGATGCAGAAAACGAGCAACTTAATCCTAAGTATAGCTTATTCTCAGATGAGAGTAGTTACTACATATCTTGGGGTAATCCTGCTAATAGTGCAGAACGATACTCAGAATTACAAAACAATGTTGCTGGAACCAATATATTAAAGAAGGGTTTTTATTTGCACAAAGAAGAACTTGTATTTTCTGATAA
>CALLAG010000239.1 GCA_938002705.1 uncultured Saprospiraceae bacterium
GAGTACCTCGAGAATATGTAGAAGATCTAAGTACGATAAGCCATTCACGCAATGGAGATATACTGCCAAAAAAATTCAGCAACTATAAAGTTGATAAAGAACGGGTAAAAAATCAATTTATCAAACTGATAAAAGATAACGGACTTATGCCCCACTAAGGCTACTCTTAACATATTCGTAGATCTTTATGTCAAGAGCATTGCAGGAATTAAATTCGTCAATGAGATCATCTGTGAGTCGGTCCCTGTATGTGTCATGAAAGTTAAAAGCATTAACCTTAGGAAAGTCTTTTCTCAAACTTAACCAGTCAGGCAGATGACTTGACAAATCAGCTATAGCTAAGTCAACGTTACTCAAAAGTCCGTAATGATAATTGTCTTGCTTAAGCTTGGTTACTATATCGTCCATTAAGTCTATGTCATAAAAAATACCAGACTTCACTTCCCCCATAATATAAGAAGCGTATATATTACTCAGATTCTTTATCATCTGAGATCTTCGGTCTCGAGGGAGATCTATGAGGTGTTTTCCTTTACAACCATCAGCACCTTGCCTGTAATAGAAGAAGTAATAGTGAGATAAGAATCTCTCTAATGGTTCTCTGAACAAACTAAAATAAAGTGGATGACTCCCAAAACCATCGGCTTCCAGATGAATAGCATAAGGTACATGCATCGCAACTACCTGATAACTTTGCTTAGAGAAAGTTCTCAATTCGTACTTAGATAGTTGATTCAGGTTTTTATTGACATTAACATTATTATATCCTGGGATATATATTCTATTACTATCTATATTAGAATCAATAGCCGAATTATATAAAAACTCTCTGAAGCTTGTACCACCACATTTAGGTATATGAGAAAAAATAAAACTTGTATAATCGTGATTCTTCACACTATATAGAGGTGGTTAATAATTGACTTTTACTGTGTGCCTTTTTGTTAATATGTACAATATCATGACCGTGCTTCGATAGAAATTTTTCACGATTTATAGCTTGATATTTTTTAAATCCTTTCGACTCATCATTGCCTGCACTTGCTCCCTCATGGTGAGTAATGATACTTTTGGGACTGATTAGGGTCATGATATCATTTTTCCAAGCAGTGTAGCAGTAATCACTATCTTCGAAATAACAAGGTGCATATCGCATATCTAATGAGCCTATCCGATCTATCGTCGTACGCTTAATGTACATACAACAACCGGAGACATATGGCACTGATTTAATAAGCTTATAATCAGCTACATTAGGATCATCTCCCTTCCCTATATTGGCACCATTCCCATTAGCATATATCTCACTACCATACTCCTGTAGACGACCATCTGGATAGATTATTTTGGCACCGACAATACCGCAAGCATCATTTAGCCGAGCTATATGACATAGCTCAGATAACCAGCCTTGATGTACCTCTACGTCGTTATTGAGGAGGACTACGTCATTATGATCAGCTAATTCTATCAGATCATTATTTGGCTCTACGAACACCTTATTAGAGTCTGATATGATAGTTTTGACATTAGTATAATTCTCTTGTAGGATATCGAGATACTCACGGGTTCCATCACTACAACCATTAGAGTAGATGAGTATTTCGTAGTTGGGATATGCTGTATTATTGAGTATGCTATCTATACATGATTTCAATAATACTGATTGATTGTAAGTGACTATGCATATAGATACCTTAGTAAATAGACTATCTATAATAGAAACCTTATTAAGATCATAAGAAGTTAATGCTTCCATCTTCTTGTAAGCATTCTCAGTTATAAGTTTCAGGTCGTACTTCTTACTGAATATGTCTATAGCATACTTGGCCATGAGCTTAGAATCCTCCGTTATAAATCCGCTTACCTTATCCACCAGATTAATACCTTCATTGCCTATGGCATTAGTTATGACAGGGACCTTATAGCTTATAGACTCCGTTATTTTCCCCTTTACACCAGACCCAAATTTTAATGGAGCAATGACAATGGCTGCACTATCATATAATTCTGGTATATCCTCATGTTCAACATAACCGATTACATTGATACCATGATCCTTAGGAATAAGATGTTCTACTTTTTCTATTGCAGAACCAGCTATCAATAGTGTAGCCGTAGGTATATTTCTGATTACTATCGGAAAGATAACATCTACTAGTTCAGCTAAGGCTGTTACATTTGGCTCATGATTATAATTAGCAAAAAACAAAATAGAATTAGATTCCGATTGTCTGAACTCTGAAACGGTATTCTGATGTATATTAGAAACAATCTTGATATCAGCCTGAGCCAGTACGGTCTTAATCTGATCAGTGTCTTCTTGTGTCACACACCATAATAGATCCGCTGCCTTATAAGCCTCTATCTCTTGATCCTTATTTCTTGCTATGTCACGCGTCGTAAGATCTGTATACTTCTGTGATCGCTCTTCTCTCACCCAAGCAACATCTTCTGCATCTATAACGATCTTAGATCGAGGAAAATACTTCAATATAGAATTGTAATCTTGGTAGGTATAATATTTATTAAAGATAACCGATATGACATTATTCGCTATTTGCTTATATCGTCTTTTGATCGTGTCTATCGGATATAATTCTATTCCCTTTTGAGTAAAGTACTCTATATATTTTGGATGACTAACTTTATTGTAGAAGACAAAAAGGCGAGCTGATTCTGATATTATTGACAGTATTTTATCTGCTCTCTGTGCTCCGCTTGACTTATCATACTCTGGCACTTCACCACATATATAAATTATGATGTTAGAATTACTAAACTCATTAGTACTGATGTTGGTCGTATTGATAATATGACGTTCTTCAATCCGGGCTGGTTGATCAGCAGATCCTGAACTTATCAATTTCTTGATATTCCTATATATTGTTTGAGGATTCTCTCTTCGTAATGCAGAACGCAGAGTTCTTATGTTCTGACCATTTATATGCTTGAGAAAAGTAAATGGTTGTGACACAAATAATATCAAACTCTGAAAGAATAAAGCAGTCTTTGACTTGACTATTGTAGCTGATTCGTTCTTCGCATTATAACTATATGGTACATCGTAGAAGTTAACTTCTACCTTAAGTTCATCTATAGAGACAGGCTTATCAAATGCTATATCAAATGCAGATACTCTATCTACAAATGAATATTTCTTATCATTAGTGGATTCTCCATTACACGTAAATTTATAATCAACTAATC
>CALLAG010000240.1 GCA_938002705.1 uncultured Saprospiraceae bacterium
GCTTATAATAGGATGATCACACTATTGTTCATAGGTATATTCATCTATATCGTCGCAACACGGGAGTATCAGGTGGCGAAGGTGCAGAGAAGATCTTAACTTAAGAGAATGAGAAGATCATTCCTTCGGTAACTGGAATAGCTGTCGGTGGGGACGCCAACAGCAACCACTTATTCTTGGTGGTGTCCACACCGCCAAGCCTTGTTCAGTTGGTTTTTGTTAAACCTAGGCTGCGACGGTTCTTTAGAAGACAATAGTTATAACATTAGCATATATTACTCTCAATGGATCATACTCAAAATGAATATAATAACAACTCGACGCAGGAACTGCCTAAACCGAACGGAGGTATAAAAAAGAGGCATCCAAACTACGGTGTAGTTTAAGAATGCCTCATTTCATTTCTTCTTCTATTTGAAAAAATAGTATCAGTATCACTTCATTACCTCACAATAGAAATCTTTTCTCTTTGTATAATTTTATTCTGAGCATCTCTCACAATGATATGATAGATGCCTGGGCTCAGTACAGAGGTGTCATAAAAGAGGACCTGCTGATCACTGGCATGAGTCTGAGCGTTGATAAGTTTTCCATTGTTATCTACCATTTCATAGCTTAATCTTTCAGAAGTATTTTGTTGTACGAATATATTACCCTGAGTCGGATTAGGAAATATTGTAACAGGTACGTCTATATCAACTATATCATCTGTGTCAGACAATACATCTACTATACGTCCGTCATTATCAAACTTCAATAACCATGTCTGTGTGACGCTCTCTATAGTCGTACTGTCTGCTTCGTAGAATATACCACTCCGTGTGCCACTTGCAACATAGTGTCCGTCAGACGTCGCGACCACATCAAAGAACTGATGATCAAGATCTCCGAAAAGACTACCCACTCTGTAGTACCATACAAGGTCACCATCTGAGGTCGTACGAGCTATGACACCATATTTTGTATTTCCAATAAATGGATCCTCGGCATTATTGCCTACAAGAATATAGTCGTCATTATCATGTGCTTCTACCATAGACTCATAATAATGAGGGTATCTGTATCTATAACCTTCTTCTTGTATGGGCTTAGACCATAATAGATTTAAGTCCTTATCAAATTTCATAATGATAGGCCTTCGCTTGGTATCGCCTACAGGTGTATATGGTGTAATGATAGTGGTGTCTATCTCATGGGTAGTAATCACATAGTTGCCATAAGAATCTCGTAAGCTCGCCATGTTACTGAGAGAGCCTATGAGATGTGTGCCGTACTTATGCAGTGATATGACATTAAAATCCTCATCTACCTTCATTATGAAAATACCAAATACACTTTCATTAACATCAAATGTCAACTCATAATCATTGTATTGTCCTATAATCAATAGCTCGTCGTTGTCTTCATTAGTGAGTAACTCGATACAGTTCCAAGCATAATAGTTATCAGGTGATAAGTCATAGAAACTGTAGGATTCGTTTAACAGGTCATATCTGCTCAATGATATTATACGCTCTTGTGAAACATTTACGATAGTAATATTTTGCTTAGGAAACTCAATTGATGACATAGGTACCTCAGTCGCCTCCCCATCTAAATAACAGTCTAATTGGCTCAAAACTGGTGTAACATTATCTAAGTTCAAAACAAGTATACAGTTGTCCACTTTAGAGTTGTCAACAAAAGATGATGAAGTAGGTGTGAGATATAATTTGTTATTTATCAAAATATGATCATTTAAAAAATTATAACCATTAGTTTGATTTTTCTCATCAATTGGATTATCCCAAATAGCTTGACTTATTAAAGTACCATTTGTATTAATAATTGATGTAAATATATTGTTCTCAAATAAGGTGTCTCTTCTCTCTTGAACTTGTCCGGAAACATAATATTTATTATCATGCTCAAAAATCTGATGACCATTGGATTGGCTATGCCCAAAATCGTTAATAATATTAAAAGGATGTTGAGCAGATAAATTGATTCCAGATATTATTGACAAGATATTGATCAAAAGTAATAATTTTGAAATCATATTTATTTTTTAAAGAATTTATTAGTTGTCAGGACATTACCATATTCGTCAAGTACTACAGAAAAATAAAGTCCCTCTGGTAAAGTATATGGCAATAACATACTGTCAGAGTTGTCAAACTTAGAGGTAGCAACTAACACTCCACTTGAACTATATACTTTAACATCGTATGAAGGTCTATTTTTACTTTCATTGTCCGACCATCTTATCTCTAATTGATTGTCGTTTGATGAATATGTCAATTGAGGTGAGTCAAAACTTTGAGCTTCTGTTACTTCATCATTATGATATCTTGCTGATTCCGGATATTCTATTGGTGGTGGTCTGTAGTATCCACATCCAGTATCATCACAGAATTCATTCCATGTCTCAGGTTCACATAGTTTGACACCTTCCCAAGGTTCTAATAATACATCTTTTGAAAGACAACCATCCGATTGTCCAAAGACATCAATAACAGTGACTAATGATGAATTATTTACACTTGGTAATGTTTCAGTATTAGAAGGATTGTAATAATAATTAAAGTTTTGAGATCCAAATTCTGCCTGAATGTCAAATGAAAGAGCTGGAGTTTCAAAAATATTATTAGGTATATTATCAGAATCTCCCTGATCTATTAGGCCTGTTACAGTCTGATATGCAAAGACATGGCTAGCATGAAAATTACAACTTGTCTCTATGAGGTTATCGCTAATTGAGTGTAGATTAGTTGCAATGTTATTATGGATATTATTCTTGTAGTGACTAAGGCTTGACGATACTCCAGTCTGAACCTCAACTGCGGTTGAACCATTGTTGAATATGTTTTGTACTATATCGTGTTTTCCAGTATTGTTAATAAATACTGTATTGTTAGTAGGGGCTGGATCTTCATATAGACTTCCACATAGGAAGGCATAATTACAATTGTTTATAAAAGTATTGGCATTATCAAACCGACCATAAGTAACTCCTAAGAATGTGCCAGAATTATAGTTAATATTAGATCGAAAAAAATAAGGTCTATTGTATTCAATACCTGCCGCTACTGGTTCAAAGAATATATTACATTCATTGATATTGACATCTGAAGATGAAAACTTACTACCTCTAAATTTTAATGCAGAGTTACTAACGGTTACTGGAGAATTTATAAATCTCATATTGTCAAGATTCACATGACTTAAGCCATTATTGAGCAATGCATCAAAGCCATTAGTACAATCTGAAATTACGACATAATCAATTGATACATCTTTTGTATATAACTGTAAACCAGTTATAGCATTTTCAATATTGACTCTATTAAAATTTAGATTAGATCCGCTTTTTGCCTCTATTCCTCCCCATAGTTCATTAGAGCAATCATCATTACTATAATTAGTAGAAAAAGAATTAAGAGTTCCACCATTATTTACAATAAGTGAAGCTCCAGGTGAAGCAAATACTATGGAGTTATTTAGTGTTAATGTACCATTAACTTGTACGTTATCTTCAATGTATACGAATCCAGTATTATTTTCAATTGTACCATTTATAGCACCACTTAGTATTTTTACATTTGGTAGGTTATTGCAATCACCACTGGGACTTGTGTACTGATGTAAGTGATTAGTTATAGCATTATTTATTTGTAGTGCTTGTTCAAAAGTTAAGTTAAAATCCCAAGAGCAGCCATTTGGTACATCAGTAAATTCACCCATTACATTAGTTCTAATAGCTTCGTCTACTACAGCTGAATAATTAAATGAATTACCACAATCATCTGTAATCATACTCCAATTTACAGCACAGCCAGTCCAGTTTTGAGGATTGACTGATGCTAAGAAATCATCATGAGATGAGTTATCTAAGTCTGCTGGCACAAATGGCGTATCTGCAATACCATCACCAGAATCTCCAACACAGTATGATCTAAGGAATGTATGCTGCAAACTTAGCATATGAGCTAATTCATGAGCAACAGTATATGTCGTTGCTATTGCCCACCCTCTTGTAGACGTATTACCATTATTCGTATTTTGGCAGACGGCTCCTGCTCCGGCCCCCTGATTATTAATTACTAACAATGCCAAATAGCCAAGATCATCAATACAGTTGTCGAATTTAAAATTCCTTGGGTTATTAACCCAAGATTGGTTAGTTACAAATACAGGACATATATTTAATTCAATTCCTTGTTGATTATACATTTCAGTGACTTCTGCTATTATGCCCGTGCCAGGTGTAGTCCCATTAATTAAAGCAGCCGAAGGACCATTACCAGCATTATCACTTGCCACAAATAACTTGACATTAAGTTGTTGAGCATTAATATTATTTGGAATTAGAAGAGTAAAGAAGAGTAAAGAAGAGTAAAGAAGAAGCTTTGTCATAATGGATTTTTTTATTAATTAATAATTTGAAGTTACATAAAATATTTTACGAAAACACATATTATATAATGTGTTTTGTTGGCGTTGATTATTTACTAGCTGTCGGCGGGGACGCCAACAGCAACCATTTATTCTTGTGGTGTCCACACCGCCAAATATCCACCCTTAGACTTCGACTGATTTTTGGATATGTGAGATGCCAATCACAAATTGTTGTTATAAAAACGCTTTTTCTTTAAATTTATAAATCCATATGGGCTTAACCGCCGTATATAATGCTGATAGCTATACTTTTAGTATGTATCCTCGGTTTTCAATAGTACATTTATATTTCATTAGTTACAGACAGTGTTAGATTATCAATACATAATAGATTCTGGGCTCTTAGAGCTGCATGCTTTGGGTCAGCTTGATGGCACCGAGCTAGAGCAAGTAGAGGTAGCTATAGCACAAAGTGAGGCCGTACGAGCTGAGCTTAAGGATATAGAACTTGCACTACAGCGCTATTCGGAATTATATCAAGTAGAAACTGATCCTACGACAAAACCCTTATTATTGGCCCAAGCTAATTATATATCTAGGCTGGAAGCAGGCGAAGCAGTAACTTCCCCACCTAACATAAGTCCTACTTCTAAGGTATCAGATTATAGTGAGTGGCTCGATCGGGATAATCTACAGATGCCTCCCGATTTTGCAGGTATGCATGGTTACATCATCGGTGCTACTGAGGAGAAGACCACTCTTATCGTATGGTTAGAGCATGGTGCTCCTGATGAGATCCATACAGATGAATTGGAGTCTTTTCTTGTTGTAGAAGGGACTTGTAATATCATAATCGGAGATGATGTCGTACCTATGCAAGCAGGTGATACTGTGACTATTCCTCTATTTATATCCCATAGAGTAGAAGTTACTTCTGATATCCCATGTAAGGTTATCTTAGAAAGGAGAGCTGCTTGATATTGCTTTATACTACCTCTATTGTCATTCTAATTTATTAGAAATGAATAGTTAAAATAATCAATGATAATATAGCTGTCGGCGAAAACGCAAACGTCAACCGCTTGTTCTTGGTGGTGTCCTCGCCGCCGAGTTAAGCCATTCTAAGCAGACAATTCACAAGCTTGAATTATACGTAGATAATTATTAATTTTAGACGTACAAATAATTGTTATGGATACTAAACTTACATTGAAACTTGATTCAAGTATTATAGAAGAAGCAAAATTGTATGCTAAGGAAAATAATATAAGTTTGTCAAAATTGATAGAAAATTATCTCTCTGCTGTTACTTCTATCTCATCAAATGATAGAAAAGTAAACCCAATAATCAAAAGCCTCACTGGAGTAATAGAGTTAGATGAGAATAGAGACTACAAGAAATCGTATACAAAGTATCTCAATAAAAAATATACCTAATGCAAAGTCTATTAGTAGATACTAATATCATAATAGATATACTTGGGCAAAGAATTAACCACTATGAAGAAAGTCAAGATTTCTTTACTTATGCTATAGATCACAAAATTAAATTAGTGGTTTCAACTTTATCATTTGCCAATACTCACTATATACTATCTGAGCAACTGAAACATTCTAAAGTTAGAAGTACTCTTAGAAAATTTAAAACTTTAGTAGACGTAGCATCTTTTAATGATAAAATATTAGAATTATCGTTGGGTGATGAATTCAAAGATTTCGAAGATGGAATACAATATTACACTGCATTAGAAAATTCATGTGAGGCTATAATAACAAGAAATAAGAAAGACTTTAGAAAGTCGGATATACCTGTATTCAACCCAAAGGAATATTTGAGCATGATGAGTTAGTCTCACTAAATAAGAAAAGAGGCATCCAAAGTATGGTGTAGATTAGGGAATAGCCTTTTTATTCAGATAATCTTGATTTTGGAATTAAAGATTTCTCATATGTCTTTGGTTGATGATTACGGTAAAGACAAGGCACATCAGAGAGCTGTCGGCGAAGACGCCACCAGCAACCGCTTGTTCTTGGTAGCGTCCTCGCCGCCAAGCTATGATAGCCAGCCATAAAAGCTATATAGACAAGGTGATATTATAAATAAGTGTACTGTAACTAATACCCTAAATTGGATAAATTCACTTCCTATTTCTTAACTTATTACGGTTCTTTGTTATACGACAAGTATCTGACATATAGAATGTTAGGTGACTGATTTTCCTACATAACTCACTATCTTTCCACTCGATTTTATTAGATAAAGAGCTCGTACGACATGAATCCAAAAACCTTAACCCTTTTAATATGGGGTATCCTATCATTGTATGCTACCCACAGCATATCAAGTAACCCTATACTCACTAACGATGCACAACAACCAAGTCTGCTTATAGACTTCGATGAGTGTGTCTCTTTCAACGGAGGATCACAATTTGATTATTCAGAATTTACCGCTGATGAGAGTAACTTCCCTCAGTGCAGCCAGATATCATTAGTAAGTCCAGCTAATGTGTATAGGTCTAATGTAGGCGGCAATGCTCATTCTTGTACTCCAGGTATAGGTAACTCACTGGGTATGTGCATAGATGGTATTCCTAATTGTAATTATGAGGCAGGAAGTGTCAAGTCACTTAGATTTAATGTACAAGTCATGCCAGGTCCTACGGGTATAGGATCATTAGATGGTGTCAGCTTCTTTGAGAAAGCACCAGAGGTTTTTGATAATGTGCTCGGTGAGTCAGGACCTAATAACTATCCACAGTTCATAGGTCTGCGTGTATTAGCTAATGGTGTAGAGATCTATCGCCAAGAGAATATTCAGACAGAGCGATCATGGACGATTAAGCAATTTGACTTTTCGTCTGATCCTGATTTTCGAGTTACAGTGCCTACAGTTTTTAATTTTGAGATATTACCATACTGTCCTGTAGGTAATGGAGCACAGAGAATCATATGGGATATAGACCAATTATTGATATCAGGAAATTGTAATAACATCTACAGCGGTATAGTAAGTACTGATGATATCACTGATATCTGTGCTAATACCGGTACAGGTGGCGTTATAGAAGTTAATGTACAAGATGAGTTCGGCCCATTACAATCGCTATTCGTAACCGACGAGAATAACACTATCATACAGTTACCATCTAATAACGTCATCGATTTCAGAACTTTCGTTAATGGCTTCTACAACATATATAATGTTGTCTATGAGCCAGGATTCTCTGGGTTAATCGTTGGAAATAACATATCACAATTTGCAGGATGCTTTGATGTATCTAGTCCATTAGTAGTTAATAATAGTAATCTAAGAGGAGGCAGTTTGGTCACCAGTGATGGATTTATAGATGCGTACATATGTGATAATACATTTGATGGCAATCAGATTACGACGCAGCTTAATGACGCAGTTGGTAGTTTTACGACTTATATTCTTGCGGATAGTAACAACAGCATTCTGCAGACTTTCCCTGGTCCAGGATTTGATTTTTCTATGTTTCCAGAAGGAACTTATAATATCATCGCAGCGACACATAATGGTCAATTATTAAATTCTATACCTGGTGTCAATATTTCTGAGTTAAGAGGATGC
>CALLAG010000241.1 GCA_938002705.1 uncultured Saprospiraceae bacterium
TCTCTTGTAGATGGCTGTAGTATTATGTGATAACTCACATTTAGACAATGATATTAGTACTTATATAGTTCCAAAAGTATTACTATTTGTACGAATTATGTACAAATAGTATCATTATTTGGATTTGTAATCAGTGATTACAGTGATTTTATGATTATAGAGGTGTAGGTACAGTGCTACAAATGAACTCTATTATTAACTATGTGGGATATTATCTGTCTAAAAGTTATACTATTTGTACAATTTATGTACAAATAGTATTGTGATTATAATGTGCTATTATCATTCTATCACCATATCGCCTTACTCTTATAGCCTTTCGAATGAGATAATAACCATTCAACGGAAAATAAGCCCACTTCATCGTATTAGTATCGGTTCTGTAATGATGTCATCTTACATTTGAATTATCAAAACCAAAAAAATGAAAAACCTTCTAACATTTACACAATCAAAAAAATCACATTCTCTTAGAATCATCGGTATTAGTATTCTTATGTCTATACTATGTATTACTACAGATGCACAGAGTATAACTGGTAAGGTCACAGATACTGATGGCGAACCGATATTCTACGCAACGGCGGCCATCTATAATCAATCTGATAGTACGGTCGTGTCCGCAGAGTCTACAGATGCTAATGGGCTATTCGAAATTAAAAAAGTGAAGGATGGGCAGTATTATCTTGTCATATCTATGTTAGGGTACAAAGAATATATAGTCAATGATATCAATATCCCATCAGAGAGGCCTACATTCTTTGATATAGATATGGAAGGTGATGCAGCAATATTATCTACAGTAGAGATCAAGGAGAGGTTACCACTTCTGGAACAGAAGGCAGATAAGCTCATCGTGAATGTATCGGATAATATTACTAATACAAGTGGTAGCTTAATAGATGTCATGCGTAAAGTACCAGGTATGATTGTAGTCAATGATAGACTGACGATGGCGGGATCAGGTACTCCTACAATTCTTATCAACGGGAAGTCTACGCAGTATATGGATATACAATCGCTACTCAGAGATATGCCGGGTGATAATATTAAGAAAGTAGAAATTATCCACCAACCAGGAGCAGAGTATGAAGCATCAGGTAGTGGGCCGATATTGAATATAATATTAAAAAAGAATAGCCTATTCGGGACTAACGGATCGGCTTCAGTCGGTGTGGGAAAAGGAGAGCTATGGGACTATAATACGGGTCTGAATATAAGCCACTATGCTGGTAATATTAATATCCTGGGTGGGATAGGATACAGTCGCAATGCTTATGTAGATGAGTTATTTCTTACCAGGAGATTGACGACAATATCAGAAGGAGTTAACGGTGTGTATACGCAGAGAAACGTAGATAAGGCCACTCCTGCAACTTACAGAGGTAACATACGATTAGACTGGGATGCGACGAGCAGACACAGGTTTGGCTTAGAATCTAAGTATTATAATAATAGTAATGCTCGTATAAGTAATAATGTAACAGAAGTAGATCTGACGGGTGCTAATAGTCAAGATTATAGATTAGATACGGATAATGATATAGATAGATCATGGACATATCTATCAGTTAACCCTTACTACATATTTGAAATAGATACGGCAGGTCAGAAGCTTGAGATAGATGCTAATTTTTCTAACTATAGTATAGAAGGTGTTAATACATTGACTACGGTTAATAATGTCACTTCTGATGTGGAGCAGCAACGATATACACAACCCGGTAACAATGATATTTTTGCAAATTCTATAGATTACACTTTGCCACTTAATAAGATATTCGAATTAAAGACAGGAGTAAGGTATAGTAAGGCGGAACTGGATAATAATCTACTATCAGAATTTGATGTAGATGGTGAGTGGATCAATAATCGGAATCAGAGCAATCATTACTTATTCGATGAGACAGTATATGCTGCGTATAGTAAGTTATCATTCGTGCAAGGCGACTGGTCAGGAACTGCTGGGCTGAGATATGAGAGAAGTGAGTCTGTGGGTACTTCTCTGACATTAGATTCTACGCTTACGAGAGATATCTCTAAGTTGTTTCCGAGTTTTAGTGTCTCTAAGAAATTAGGCTCTATATTGACATCGACGATTTCTTATAGTTATAGAATAGATAGACCAAGATATTCTACATTGAATCCATTTATATTTTATCTCGATCCATTTACTGCAGAGAGGGGTAATCCTAATATTCTTCCTGAGCTGACACATAGTAGCAAGTTTACATTAAGTTATGAAGGGCAGCCATTCTTTAATATCGAGTATAAGAAATCTAATAATGCCATCGTAGAAGTGACAGAACAAGATCCCAATTCTGAAGAAGCATTTAAGACAGATATCAACTTTGATGATCAGACGATATGGAGTGGTAGTTTGTTCTTTCCATTAGATTTTATCCCTGGTATCAGTGGGTATGGGGGAGTGATATTAACTCAGAATTCTTATAACTCATTCTATAATGGGGAGGTCTTCGAAAGGTCAAAATTTAATACGACAACATTTATACAAGCAGAATTCAAATTACCTTTTAATATAGATGGTGAGATAGGTGGGTGGTACACGAGTGGCTCACAAGAAGGTATATTTACAGCAGAGTATCTTTATGGAACAAGTTTTGGCTTATCTAAGAAGATCATGGATGGTAATGGTAAGGTGAGTATAGGAGTAGAAGATTTTACTAATAGATTCTGGAATGCGACTGTAGATTATCAGCAAGATATGGAGTTAATGTCTACATGGCAGGCACCTACGGTAAGTATGAGATTTAGTTATAAATTTGGTAATCAACATCTTAAGTCTAAATCAAAAACTACAGGTAGTGCTTCAGAAGAATTAAGAAGGGCTTCTCAAGGAAACTAATATGGATAAGAAACCGATACGTTCTGACTGGTATATCATCGCTATATTTTTCATGATAAGTATTGTGATTACGCTCTTTGGTAGCGATAATTATGACAGTATATATCTGAGAGTATATGATACCGCTGTATATGTATTATCTGCGATTTCTGTTACGTATCTGATCGTATATGTTTTATTCCCAAAATACTTTCCGCAGCGTAAGATATTTGTTCTATTATTTTGGATAGTATTAGTGATGACTCTTGTCGGCGTCATCGAATACTTCGCTTACAGAATTGTAAACGGAATAGAGATGAAGCAGCTTCAGGCGTTCTACAAACCCAAATTATATCTATGGGCTGTTATCTCATCTTCTGAGAATGCGGGAATATTAGTGGGTATATTATTGGGAAAAAAATTCTATGACGTACAATTAGATATGGAAAAGAAAGAAAAGGAAATACGAACAAGTGAGTTACGTAGACTGAAGGCACAAGTAGATCCACACTTTCTATTTAATAATCTGAATACAGTAGATGCACTCATAGATTCTGATCCTAAAGTCGCTAAGTCTTACCTGAAGCATCTCTCAGAACTCTATAGATATCTGATAAAAACCAAAGATGATGAAGTCGTTGGTCTCGATGAGGAATTAGAGTTTGCTCAGAACTATGTCTACCTAATAGAAAAAAGATTTGGCGGAGCATTTCAGTTTGTCATTGAAGCTCAGAACGGGACAGTGGATTATCTCATCCCTCCTGGTGCTCTACAGACTGTATTAGAAAATGTGGTAAAGCATAACAGTGGAAGTAATGAGTCACCTATTACTACTTATATAACATTAGATGGTGACTTCCTTAATGTCAAGAACAATAAAATATCAAGAGTCAAATCTCAAGCTAAATCTGGTACGGGCTTGAATAACTTGATAGCCAGATACACATTACTGACTGACAAGAAAGTACAGGTCTCTGATGACGTATCTTACACAATATCATTACCTATTCTAAAATCAATAGACTAATGAAGATATTAATATTCGAAGATGAGATTCCAGCATATGACAAGCTACTCGTGTACCTCAATAAAGCTCTACCTAATGCTCAGATAATAGGGTGGGGAAGGTCGACGGTAGAAGCGGAACATTTCCTTAATAAGCATAGTGATGTAGACTTAATATTCTCTGATATCAAATTATTAGATGGGTTAAGCTTTGAAGTTTTTGAAAAAATAGAAGTCAAGTGTCCTATCATTTTCTGTACTGCATTTGATGAGTTTCTGTTTCAAGCTTTTCAGACGAATGGTATAGCATATTTGCTTAAGCCTTATTCTGAAGAAAATTTTACGGACGCTCTAAGTAAGTACCGATCCTTATTCGGAACTAAACAAAAAGCGATAGATAAAAGTGTAATTTCTGAATTGAAAAACATACTGCAAGAAGAAGTAAAATCCTATAAGCAACGCTTCAGTATCAAAAAGAAAACGGGGATTAAGTTATTAGCCGCAGAAAAGATTGTGCTCTTTGAAGCAAGTGGAGATTTTAGTTTCGCATATGATGATAATGGAGAGAAACATATCGTCAATTATTCTATAGGCGATATAGAGAGTAGGGTAGATCCTGGTATTTTCTTCCGTATCAATAGGAGTGAGATACTGAGCATAGACTATATCGAAAAAATAGAACCCTACTTCAAGAATCGCTTAGCGATTAAGATCGGTGTACTTGAGGACTTGCGGCATACAAGTTCTGGTAAGACTAAAGACTTCAGAAAGTGGTTAGACGAGACTTAACTGATTAGCACTTGTAACATACTTGATGTTCAGAATTAATTAGATTCTGATAGTAGGTAATTCTTAAATGGTGTGTTGAAGAGTAACTCTTTCTTATTGAGATACTCTAAGTAAGTATCGATTATCTCAAATTTTAATTTTAGAATATCCATCTGTTCTTTTATGATCATCTCTTTCTGTAGTAGTAAGAATAATGGGTTAGGGTCGTTGTATGCTTGGTAGGTGGCTATTATATTGTCAGAGTTAGTCTGCATGTCCTTGAGTGTGATCTCTCGCATAGCGTACACGTCAGTCATAATTATAATCTCATCGTACAGATCTTGTAATTCTTTATTTTGTCTGAGTAGTCTATTGTTTTGCTTCAGCTCAAGTTCTGTTTTCTTATTTTGTAGTTCAGCTATTTTAAGTTTGGATTTGCTATCCATTATAGGTAGCTGAAAAGCTGCGGTGACAGACAACCTCTCTCTGAGCGGATCTATCGTAGGCCCATTATAGTCTAACTGAAGAAAGTCAAAGTATGTACTGGACTCTGCTTTTCTTAATACTATTTCAGAATCTATGATATGTTGCTCTACAGAGTATGTTGATGGTACTGCTGTCTCACTATTATTGATCTGTGTCAGGTTATCTCTGATAGAAGTTACATCTATCATGGAGCTCCAGTCTATGGAGTTGTTACTATCTACTATGAGTTGTCTTATTTTTTGATTTTCAAATATTTTGACTTCTATTTCTGATATTTCCTTCTGGATATCGAGCCAGTCGATGGCATAGCTTTTTTTTGTATTAAGTAATCTTTCATAGACGATATCTTGATCTTGCAATACTTCTAATAGCTCACTTAATAAAGATGACTGTGATTCTATCTTATAGTTTGTTACAGCAGCTTCGTATGCAGATACGATAGACATTGTGTAATTGCTATTAGTCATGACTGTGTACTTGTCAGTGTAGGCATCTACTAAGTTATCTATGGCACGATTAACCTTACGAGAGCTGGGAGTTAATCTAAATGAGTATTGTTGCCGAGCTATGTCAAATTCGTCAGTTTCGGTTCTGATTTCAGCACGGTCGATCCAAGATGTATTGACATCGGGAAATTGTAGTTTATTCTCATTATCATCAGAACTATATAATTCGCTAAAAAAGTAATTATCAAAATCCAGTAATTTCTGAGCTGATAGTGGGTCGCTGATGATGTGAGTGACCACGAGTAATATTGTCAGTGGAAGTCGATATCTCATTTAGGTACACTTATGGTATTAGTAGCAGAGTCGTCTTCTATGGGCATGGATGATACTAATTCTAATATTGTTTTTTCTTTTTGTAGAAATTGGTTCTGCTCAGGTATGCTGACGATGATTTCTCTACCGAATGTTTTGATGTCTTCTCGCTTTCTTAGCCTCGGGGGTATCTCTACGATTCTGGATCCGAGACCTATGACCTTACCGTTATACTTTATGTTTTCGTCTTTTGTAGATTTGACGACGATCTTGTCTTCTAAGTTTATTTGCATAATAAAGTCTTCTTGTATAAATCCCTTAATGATAGATGGATTAGGCTCGTAGAAGGATAAGAGGGTCTTGTATGAGGTGAAGTGTTCTTCCTCTTTGCAGTATATGTTGCCTATAAGACCATCCTTAGGTGCTATCATAGATATCTCTATGGAGGACTGTGTCTCGTCATGTAATTTTTCTTGGGATAATCTTTCTATTTCAGAATCGTATGGTCTGTTACCTATGCTTAATTCTTCTTCTTTGTTTTTTATTTTCTGGTCATATAGCTTAGAGACTCTCTGATATTCTTCTTCTAATGTTTGTAGTTCGTCAGCTATGGTGGTGTTGTTTTGAGAGGGTTTGGTGACAGACTTGAGACCTTCATATAATTCATTAGTGAATTCTCTATCGCTGATTAAGTTGTTTTTCCTATTAGTGATTGCTGATAGCTCAATTGATTTCTCCTCTTTGATAAGTTTTATCTGACCTTCTATTTTATTGATCCATATTTTTTTTTCGGCGAGGATACCCTCTTTTTTATAGTCTTGATCTATGAATTTAATATCGTTCTCTTTTCTGATTACATCGAGAATAGGTGTATCTTTTTTGATCTGCTGTCCTGGGAGTACATGTATTTTTTTGACTTGTACCGGATGGTTAAAGTTGATCTCTGTTTCTTTATTTTCAGCATAACCGTAGAAGGATATGATGTTAGACTTATGTTTTTTCTGTAATAAGAAAAGTGATACAGCGATCATCAGAATAGCGATATAGAATAGATTGATATACTTCATGTGCTTATAACTTGGTCTCAGATTCTCCAAATCTTAATCTGACGTCAGAAATGTCTTCTATGTTGTCTAGTGCTTCTGCAAGTAATCGTGATTGATTTTCATTTTGCATCAGTAGTTGATAATTATACTCTTTAGTGACTTCTACCTTTACTCTATCTATAACTACTCCTTCTTCGTTTTTTACAGCTTTGGTTTTCTTTAAGTTAGAATACTTTTCTGATAGGAGTTTGTATTTCTTGCTATGTTTTCTGAGTACATCAGTGATAGGGCTTATACTTTTGCTATCAAGAGTCGTACTGAACTTAAGGGACCCTACAAGAATATCTTGAGTGCCCAGTTGCGAGAACCTGAATATGATAGCCGCAATACAGAAAGCTGTACTTCCTATGAATGCAATGGTAAATCCATATACCCCACATGCGATACCATTAGCTAATGCTGCGAATACGAATGCTATGTTACGTGGATTGTCAAGCTTAGTTCTAAATCTTATTATGGCGAGGGCACCCAGCATACCTAATCCTCGTGCAAGAGAATCTCCTATGGCCTGTATAACCATAGCGGCTACGATAGACAATAGTACCATACTCTGCATAAAGTTGTCAGATTTCTCAATCGTCGGCGTGGTCCACTGGTAGACTATAGCGACCATAGATGATAACAGAAATGAACACATCACTGTGATCAGTATACCGAATGCTGTAGGGTTTTCGGTATAATTATGTGTCAGTAAAAAATCGAACATATTCTATATTGATATTCAGATATAAGCTAAATATGAAGAAAAATATTATAGTAGAGTACCTCTATCTACTACATTCTTGGCTGAACAGAAAATTGAAATTTTCTTAAGCGAATATAATGGACATATACTGCGTTGTTCATCAGTCATTTAGCGAAGGCTATAATCCCTCTTCTCGCCTTGTCTATGTCCATTCTATTCTACTTTCAACTCAAGAGGCAGTAAATAGAACTCCCCTTTATTAAAAATGCCAGTCTACTTTATATAAAAAATGCTAAGATCATTTTTGATATTGTAAGTATACAGTACACTGAGTACTTTTTATATTATTTAGACAATAGATATTCTAAAATCCTTCGCTAAGTCATGCTGTAACAAAAGAAAACTGATGTTTTTTATATAAACATCAGTTTTCATGTAATAAGTATGTATACTATTTTTTTTATTCTACGATCAGCTTTGTCGTGTATAGGTCATTAGCGGTGATGAGGTATATGCCTGGTATTAGGTGACCTACATACATTGTCATTTCCATCTCATTAATATCATTGTAAGAAGTTACTTGCTGTCCATATACATTAGTGACTACTATCTTCTTCAGAGCATGTCTGTTTTTCTTTAGCTGGATAGTGACCTTGTTCTGAGTAGGATTAGGGTAAGCTATAAGTCTATCGTCTATTTCAGTTATATCTTGGAGACTTGTAGTTCCGTCATTTTTAGCGCTGAAGGTAGGAGCACTGGATCTGAAGTCTCCTGTACCATTAGGCTTTCTTGCGTATGTGATATCAGTCTCCTGAGCTGGGTAAGTGATCTGATCTATGATTACTGTATCTGCATCCATGAGGAAGATTGTTTCTCCATCTTTTGATAATTTAAAGTTAGCATGCAATCCATCTTGTGATCCATCTTCGTCAGCCCACACTATAAGATAATCGTCGGCTTGTAATATTGTATTTTCTGGTAGCGTATACTTTGATAAGTTCTGGCCATTGTCCGAAAGGAAAAACCCAGAAATGTCGATGTCGTCATTCCCTTTGTTATAGAGTTCTATCCAGTCGTCGTATTCTCCATCTTGATCTTGAGCACCAGTATCATTAGATGTAAGAAACTCATTGATCACAATATTGCTATTAGCTGATGTGGTGCCTAATAACTTGTAATGAGCGATCAGCGTATCTGGCATTGATAATCTATAGCTAACATTTTTCTGCATATCATTGGGGCTTATGTCGTTACCCATTTTGCTCTCCCAGTGGCTGAATTCATATTCATTCTTATATGCTTCTGATACTTTAGCTTCAGCGAGATTGTCCATGTCACCGAAGTATGATCCCGTCCACGGCAGCTCTTCTAAGTTAAGTGTATTAAAATCGATTCTACCCACATCGGCAGGCTCACTTACTAGTGTTACTGTGTATTGTCCTTCTATTTCGTTATGGCACTCTAATGCTCCATCATTAAGGAATACGCATCTATCATTGATAAATTCTCTTAGCTCGTCTACATTAGTCTCCCACTCATTAAGAGAGCCTCCCCATCTGTCTATCTGCTTAGGCATCTCTGGTTCGATCACAGCGATCATACGATCTAATAGTTCAGTCATATTCTCACAAGAATAGACAGTATTCATCAGGTCCGCATATCTTGAGTAGTATAGCTGGTTGAATTCGGGACTCTCTTCAAATAATTTCAATAATATTTTTTCATGCTTGCCTAAGTTGCCTGGTAGGTCAGTAATAGTAGGATCATCTGGTTCTGAATATTGGTCGCCGCCTATTAGCATATAGTCATTCTCACAAGATACACCCCATACTTCACAGCAATCAGGATTTACCGATATGACTTCTGCCAGTTTCGGGTCATCAATATCATGAGGTACTGTACCATTGATGATGACAGGACAGTCAGATATATCAAGCCCTGATATATCTTGGTATAAGTCCTCACAATCAGCAGTCCATTCGTCACAGCAAGAAGGATTATAGGATATGACAAACTGTAATGTGAGATCATCAGCCGGATAAGGGCTTGTACCATTTGTAAAAATAAGGCAGTTAGTGGTATCTATAGTTACACCGCCTCCATTAGATATAGAGTTATAGAGGTTCTGGCATATGTTATCCCAGTTGTCACAACAATAGGAATCTGCTTCTATCGTCTCTATAAAGAAAGGGTCATCAGCTGGATAGGGGCTCGAGCCATTAAGTATAGATGGACAGTTCTCCGGATCGTCAGTAGGATCGGGAATAGAAGATGGGTCATCATAGTATCCCTGACATATCTCATTCCAGTCACTACAGCAACTTGGGACAGACTGTACTACTATATTAAATAGAGGGTCGTCACTAGGGTAAGGACTGTTATTGCCACCATTAAAGTAGCACGGATCAAAACCGAATGTCTGGTCAAAAAATATGTCAATGGCATCTGAGATATCATATATATCACATAGGCTGGCTTCGGCACTGGTATTAGGAACACCTGTGTAGTTAATATAATAATCGAATGTCGCATCGAGATCCCATAGTAGGTATCCCCATTTCTTATGAGAGCCTTCAGGATTAAGCCCACGCCACCATCCTGTGTTATAGTTAAGCCAATCTGAGGCAACGGTGGCTTGGTTCATGCTGAAGTAATCTATGAGACTGACAAGGTTAATGCTGTCTTTAACGATCTTATAATTATCATCTTCTGCCATATCGTTATCGAGTATAAAATCAGTCAAAGATACCCAGTCTCTAAGTGCAGGTTGGCCACCGTATTCTATGTCTGTCGTTCCCCATGTAGATAAGAACTGCAGGTCCTCTTTGCCTTGGTTATAATATTCTGCCGTATAGTCGTGATCTACTACTTTCTCTCTCATACCGTATACACCCCAGTATTGGCCGTTAAGGAATAAGACCACTCTTTCTACTTTTCTTACATCTAACTTCATGTCTCCTTCTTGTGCTAATGTCTGCAC
>CALLAG010000242.1 GCA_938002705.1 uncultured Saprospiraceae bacterium
TATAATGTCCATAATGAGCATAGGTCTGTTATAGAGATAGACTTATATCTATTTGAGTTATACTTAGAGAAGCTTGATATAGAATCAGCTAAGGCATCATTAGATAATATCAATCTGCTTCTGGATAGTGTGCCTGATCATATGCTACAACGCAAGTACCTCGTAGAGAAAATCCAGTATCATGAGATAGTCAGAGAATTAGATACAGCACTGGTCCTCGCTAACCAGTGTTATGAGATGAGTGTCAACTATAAATCAGCAGAAGGTATATCCATATGCTTAGCTAAGAGGGGCGACATCTTACTGGCTCAGAACAAATATATCCCAGCGATATATGATTATAACAAAAGCTTACCTTACCTCAATAATAAACCCTATAACAAAAGACGACTACAGATATATAAAAATCTTGCTGAGTGCTACAAAGCGATTAATAAGAATAATGAAGCATATACCTTTCTACAGAGCTATGCTCTACTCCAGGATAGTATATTAAGTGAAAAAAGAATTAATGCACTCAATAACTTAGCATATAAACACTCAAGCGAAAAGAAGACCACAGAGATCAACTTATTAGAGCTGGAGAAGAACTATGCTTTTGAGAATAACCAGCAACAGAAACGTGCCTTATCAGTATTAGGTATTGCCTTTGGCTTACTTATTCTGGTTATCTATTATATCAATAGATTCTATAAGGAGAAGATTAAGAATGCCAGCATCATCAAGCAACAGAATGATAAGATCAATCAACAAAAGATCAAAGAGCTACAGGATAAAATCCAAATCAACTCGATGCAATCTATGCTTACAGGTCAGGAGCTGGAGAGAGAAAGAATATCAAAAGACCTGCACGATAGTCTCGGAGGATTGCTATCTACGATCAAGCTGCAAGTCGATAACCTGAGAAGCAAGGAATCTAAAGTAGAACTGATACCTGAGTATAAGAAAGCGACGCAGCTATTAGACACCGCAGTAGGCGAGGTACGATCTATATCTCAGAACTTACAGCCCGTAGCATTAAATAAGCTCGGACTCATCGCTGCCCTTAATGACCTTATTAATAGATATAATACTAGCTCTGGTCCGGAGATTCACTTTCACCATTTTGGTATTCCAGCGAGGCTAGATCAGATGGTATCACTCGGTATATTCAGGATCATACAAGAGATCATGAATAACGCCATCAAGCATGCCAAGGCCAGTGAGATCATCGTGCAGCTCAATCATGAGGATGAGCATATCATCATACATGTAGAAGATGACGGTGTAGGATTTGACTCTAAACTTAAGTATAGGAGTATGGGGCTTGAGAATATCAAATCTCGGGTCAATTATCTCAAGGGCACTATAGAAATAGACTCTAGACCTAATTACGGCACCTCGTATCTTATTAATGTGATGACTGAGCCGACGAAGTAGAGATAATTATTTCTACTTTCTTAATTATCCAACTGTCGCCCAACTTGCACTATCAGTGCACATTCTATAATCTGTAGTGTACATGTGATGATAAGGCAGATTCATGTAGGGGCAAGACCATTTACTTAGGTAGTGATAGCGCTTATGTTTGTATCGAATATTAAAAGGAACAGTCATGAAAGCATTTATCATAAGTTTAGTTATCGGAATCGCAACAGCGACTACATCATTTGCATCAGTTACACCTGAGTCAGAATTGTCTATTATCAATACTGCATCAGTAGAACTAACTGTCGTTAATGTATTGCAAAAAGATTTTTTTCAGACAGCTACTTATAATTCACAATTAGATGCTTTAGAGTTTGTTACTGCAGACTATGTTAACTACTTACAGATATTCGATGAGTCAGGTAAGTTAGTATATCAACTTCCAGTGATGTCTAACAAATTAAAGATATCTAAAAAGATGTTTGATCAAGGTGTATATAAGATCGGATTCATCACTAAGAATAACACAACAATACAATTCACTAATCTCAAAGTGAATTAATTCTCAATAAGGTCAGGTTCAATTTCTAAAAAGAGACTATCTGTTATAGATGGTCTCTTTTTTTGTATTGGGTAATAAGAAAGTGCCCATAAGAATATAGGACATTTCCTTACCATTTCGATAAGTCCCCTAGAGTTACTACTTTGCAATAGTGGCGCCTAAATATATACATACAGAAATAGAAGGTAGAAAACTTAAGATAAGTAATCTCGATAAAGTGCTGTACCCGAGTGCCAGTGTAACGAAAGCAGAGGTGATACAGTATCATATCGATATAGCGCCTTATATACTTAAGTATATAGCTAATCGGCCACTGACCTTAATCAGGTTTCCTGATGGGATAGGAAAAACACAATTTTATTCTAAGTCAAAACCAGATTGGACACCAGAGTGGGTAGATAGTGTTGATATAGGACATAGTGATGATACGATATCTTATGTAGTTGCTCAGGGTACGCCTACACTTGTATGGTTAGCTAATCTTGCAGCACTGGAGATACATCCTATGCAGATGACTAAGGACTCTATGGAGTTACCTGATCATTATATATTTGATCTTGATCCTCCAGAGAATGGTGATTTTGAAGTAGTCAAAGAAATCGCTCTTAGATTAAGGTCCTTCTTAGAATCATATGGTCATACACCATACGTCAAGACATCAGGTAGCAAGGGATTACATATCTATGTACCCTTATTAAAAGGTCCGACACATGAGGAGATGACAACTTGGATCAAGAAAATTGCCAGAATATTCGTCACACAAAATCCCAAAATAAGTACACTCGCCATGTCAAAGGAGAAGCGAGAAGGCAAGACTCTTATAGATATATTCCGAAATCATAAGGCACATACTACGGTGGCACCATACAGCTTACGTGGCAAAATGGGAGCACCGATTTCATTTCCTATTCCATGGGATATAGTCCCGGACTTAAAAAGTTCTAAGGACATCCATATTGGTAATTATAAAACTTATCTGGAGAAGTACGGAGACTCTTGGGCATCATTTTATAACTCTGCAGCTAATATGCTCTCTTCAGAGGAGGCTTCTGAAGTTATAGATGAAGGGGTACTTAAGAAATTAGAATCTTATGTAGCAAAACGAGATCTGGAGACGACGCCTGAGCCTGGATTACAACCGATAAGTGGTTCTGGTAAGCAGTTCTGTATACAACTACATGATGCTCAGAATCTACATTATGATCTCAGATTAGAGCATGAAGGTGTACTGATGAGTTGGGCTATACCCAAAGGACTTCCACATAATAAAGGTGTCAAAAGATTAGCCATCAGGACTGAAGATCATCCTATGAAGTATCTCACATTTGAAGGTACAATACCTAAAGGTGCATATGGAGCAGGTGACATGTGGGTGTACACTTCTGGCGAAATAGAGTGGATAGAGAAATCTGAGAAGAAATATAAATTTAGATTAGTATCTAAAGATTATAATAGATCATTCCAGTTGTATAGAACAAAAAATGCTCAATGGCTCATAGAACTATCTGCTAATGATGATTTTGATTCTATCGCAATGCCTATCAAGCCAATGCTTGCAGGTGTACGTAAACAGGTACCTACAGATAGTAAATATATATACGAAATAAAATGGGATGGCATCAGGTGTATTATATATCTGGCAGATGAGAAGGTACAGATATTCTCTAGAAGTGGCAGAGAGATATCTGATAAGTTTCCAGAATTATTAGACCCAGAAATGTTTGATGTAGAGTCAGGCATATTTGATGGTGAGATTGTCAGTCTGGATGAGCAAGGCCGGCCTATCTTTAGTCAAGTCATATCCAGAATGCATACTACTGGAGAGAAGAGTATAGAGCGACTGATGCATAAGACGCCAGTGGTTGGTTACTTATTTGACTGTATCATGTTAGATGGAAAATATATAAGTAAGGAGCCATTATATAAAAGGCAAGCGTGGCTCAACGTAGCACTTAAAGCAGGGAAAGCCTATAGAGTAAGTGAGGCGATAACTGATGGCAAAGCATTATATAAAGCCACTAAGCAGATGGAACTGGAAGGTATCATAGCCAAGGACAAAGATGCACCATACTATATCGGAGAACGATCGGATGCTTGGGTCAAAATAAAACACCGTAGCATAGAAGAATGCTATATTGCAGGATATACTGCTGGTAAGGGTGATAGGTCTGATTTATTCGGGGCTATGCATCTCCTTAAGGCTGATGATGATGGAGAATGGATATATATGGGAAAAGTAGGAACAGGATTTGATGCTGATAAAATGCAAGCTCTATTCGATCAGTTCCAAAGTTAT
>CALLAG010000243.1 GCA_938002705.1 uncultured Saprospiraceae bacterium
GAAATCTGGCAATCCTATTCTGCCGTTAACCTGTGTTGTACAGAACTAGCCACAAGCAAGCAGTTTTATAAAATAGATGATAATAATCATCTAAAAGTAAACATGCACTCATCTATAAAATCCCGAAGGGATGATATGATTATAGCCTATAATCATATGTGGATTAAAAAACCTCGAAGAGGTGACATCCTGATTCTCAAATGAAAATCAAGAACAGCCCAATCGTTGATGTCTTTGACATAGATGTAGCCCGCATGGTTCTTTTGTAAATGATAACAAGATCTAAGACTATATATGCATTTATCAAAAAATCACGAAGGGATGATAAGATTATAGCCAATAATCATAGTGGATTAAAAAAACCTCGGAGAGGTGACATCCTGATTCTTAAATGAAAATCAAGACCAACCCCATCGTCGATGTCTCTGATATCGATGTAGTCCGCTTGGTTCATCTGGACACTTTATTTCGATTCATACAATGCGGACAACACATCATATCTTAACTAATTCTCATACTTGTATACTTGTATTGGGTGTCACTAACCGTATGTACATACACGAAAATTATGTTTTAGAACGATATTGTATCACTTTATAAGTTTTTTTAAACATTTAAATGTTAAAATCAGATATAGGGGAGTACAATTGTGGTGGTCGAACGTTATAAGCACGTTAGGGAATTTAATACAGGATGACTGTATGAGTTTTTTGATTAGTTGATTTAAGCAGTACTCACGTACTGCTTTTTTTATGTCTATATACAATTACCTATATCCGTTCTATAATGAGCATAATAGACCAGGCGGCTATGATTACGGATATAGTATTAACGTATAGCTTGCGTGGGATATACTTGAGGAGTAGATGAGAAAGTAATAAAACCACCACTACGATTATTACTTGAGCGATCTCTACACCTATATTGAACCCCAATAGTGGAACAGTCAAAGAATCTCCTGATAGCATCACACTAAAAAAGTTAGAAAAACCGATACCATGAATTAGTCCAAAGATGCCAGCTGATGCATATCTCCACTTCAGTGATAACTGATCAGAATACTGTGGAGCTATAACATTGGAGATAGCTACTAAGAATATAGATAGAGCTATTAAGATCTCTATTGTGTCAGAGTCTACTGATATGATATCTATAGCAGATAGAGCAAGCGTGATAGAATGCCCTAATGTAAATGCTGTAGCTAACCACAACACAGTCTTCCAATCCTTAAGCGTGTAGATGACACATAATCCTATAAGAAATAGAATATGGTCTACACCATTGATATCTAATATATGTGTGACACCTAATTTGAGAAATTCATAAAGCATACATCAAAGTAAATAGATTTTTGATATTCTATTATCATCAAAGGGATTAGAATATTTAATGAAGATATTTCATTTATAATATCACAGATTCACCATCACTTAGATTTCCTACAGTAGAGAATAACTCATCAAGATAGTAAGTCCGATTTTGAGCATTATAGGCATCATAACATTCTTCTAATCCACTCCTCATGATACTACGACATATGCCATTGTCAAAAGAAGATTCCTCATGATCTCTCTCCAGTACACAGTGGCCCAACTCATGAAATACGACAAACTCTCTAAGCAGTTCTGAGCTATTATTCCAAAATTTTATATCTACAGTGACGTGATTAATATGAGTACCATACTGGCAGGTACCTGCGACATCATCTTCAGAAATTTGCTCTATTTCACCCGTCGTATTATGAGTATTGAGATCTATAGATAATCCTCTTGTATCGGCTTCATTTTCAAATCGCTCAAAGTAAAGCCAGAGCCGCTCGTCTACTTTGTTGTATTGCGGTTCTGAGGGTTGGACCTTTTCTAATTCTTGGAATATATCAGTCTGGCATGATATCAAAAGAACTACGGCCAAAAATGGGATGACATTAGATACATTCATAAATAATAGTTGTGTGGTGACGTAATAAGTAATTTAAGAATGTAAATGTTTGTCTTATAGTAGAGGATTTGATTTAAGTAACTGATCTCAATACGTAGATGTTGTATGAAACAAAAAAAACTCTGCAATTATATTGCAGAGTTTTACGTGTGTGTCATACTAAATAAAAACCTATGATTTATTTTATGGAACTTAGTTTATCGTCACGTTAGTGAATTGGATATTTGATGTTCCTTTTACAATAAAGCCTAGTTTGTATTCTCCTTTCTTAAAAAGGCTCATACCTAACTTTATGCTTTTTGACATTGCGGGTAATTGCATTTCCATCTGACCATCAGCATTGAAGATCTGGACGAAATTTACTTCTTTTCCTGTGTTGAATTCGAACCTTTGTTGGTCCTCATTGAATTCAGCAGACTCAAATAAATGAGAATCTACTTCACTGGTAGTAACGGTAACAGTTTTTGATTCTATAATCGTCACAGCTGATTTAGGGTTACCTGATGCTAAGGCAGCTGTCGTTGTAAGGACGGTTACAAAAAGGATTGATAAGAATGTTTTCATGACTTTAACAAATTTTATAATTCAAATATGGGCGCATTGTCACCCTAAGTCAATCGACAAGGCACTACAGAAGGTGTAGTCCTTACTGACCTTGACACTACAAGAAGCTTACAGTGCCCTAATTATGTAAGTTGAAAGACATTATGATCAAGAATATTCAGTTATTAATAAGCTGATTACTCACTTACTTTGACTTTCTTGACATCAGAAAGGTAGGCGAATAGGAACATTACGAATAGAATACCATGAGTAATACTGGCCTGTAGTGGGGCGATAAGCTCAGAATTATCAGCTGTATACAGCATAGTAGTAATGACTGCATGAAAGAACATAACAGTAAGGAATATATGACTTATAAGGTCATTATCTGAGTAATGTCTTGCAGTAAGAAGGCATATTAGGCCCAAGATGAGCATTGTGACTGCATATAGTCTATATATCATCTGTATAGGTATATCTGACTGGAATATCGTGTCTGGATTAAAATAAATTATAATTGCGCCTGACACTTCTACGATACCGCTGACAAGGAGAGCCCATTTTTTCATATATCTTGTTACTTTTGATAAAAATAAGATTCTGAAAGATTCCAAAAAAACTATTAAGGAACAAAGGATAATTAATTCTGCTGAGACTGTCTTCGAGAAGGTAGGTTTCTCTAATGCCAAGATGGAAGATATCGCCACTGAAGCGGGTATCACCAAGGTGACATTGTATACCTATTTCCAGAGTAAAGAGAATCTGAAGTTAGCATTGACTTTCAGAGCTCTACAGCTTCTTATAGATAAGTACTATGTATCCTTAGAGCAAAATAAGGAAGAGACTGGATTGACATCGACATTGGCTATATTCAGACTATTCATAGAGTTCTGTGAGGAGAATTTTCTGTATTCGGAAGCATTGCTTAGCTATTTCGAGTTAGTAAGGACCACAGCATCAGGTAATAATGAAGATAAGCTTACTGATGGCGTCAAGGAGAGTATATACTTCAGAAAACTACAGGGATTGCAGAACCTCCCCTTTAAGCTAACCGTACAGGAGATTATAAGAGGTAAAGAAGATGGTAGTATCAGAGGTGATATAGATCCTATGCTCGCAACATTATCAGCTTGGATATCTTCTATAGGGTATATTAAGATAGTAGCGGCCTCTGGAGAGTTACCTTTATTCAATGTAGATCTGGAAGCACTTAAGAATCTACAATTCAAATCAGCAAGCGACTTATTACAGAAATAATATAAAATAATATGAAACAACCACTCGTAACACCGATCGACCGTAACGCTAATAAGGAGACCGAAGAAATGGCTAATTTCTATGAGGAGACTTTAGGATTTACACCTAATAGCCTATTTACTATGATGAGAAGACCTCGTATCGCTTATGCATTTATGGAGATGAATAAGGCCGTCATGGAGAATAAAGGACGGGTGACAAGTGCTCTCAAGAGGCAGATAGCATACCTATCAAGTATGACAACGGGCTGCAGATATTGTGAAGCACACGCAATAAGAGCAGCTGTAAGATATGGCTCTGAGGAAGATAAACTTAATAACATCTGGGACTATAAGACCTATGGTGCATTCTCAGATGCGGAGAGAGCTGCTTTTGATCTTGCAATAGCGGCTTCTAATGTGCCTAATGGTGTAGATGATGCGATATCAGAAAATATGAGGGCGCATTGGGATGAGGGTGAAGTCGTTGAGATTCTTGGTGTCATTGCATTATTCGGATATCTTAATAGATGGAATGATAGTATGGGGACGCAGTTAGAAGAACCTGCAGCGGCTGATGGCGAAGCATTGTTAGCTAAGAAAGGTTGGAATAGAGGTAAGCACGCATATTAGAATTGGTTTTAGTTCTATTTTAGCTTTTGTTCTAATCGCCTTGTGGGTTAGGATGTTTTGTATTTTTTGGTAAAAAAAATTAAATGATGAAAAAGATATTATTATATACTTCACTTATAGTCATGACAATATTAATCGCATGTAGTGGCGATAAGCCCCAATCGTCTGGTGCCAGTAAAGCCGTAAAATCCGCTAAGTCATCTTCTGTTGAAAAAAAGGAAACTTATAAGATGAAGAAAACTGAATCAGAGAGTAAAAAGGCTGTGGCCTCTAAAAGTGCTGAAGCTGAAGAAGATCAGACAGAACCCATGACTAAGGAGCAATTAAATAAAGCTAAGAAGCTAATAAAGAAAGCGGGAGACGTCAGCGATGTAGACGGTAAGAAATTATTCAAAATGAATTGTACCAGCTGCCATGGCCTCAAAGGTAATCTCAAGATTAATGGAGCGAAAGACTTAAGTAAATCTAAAATAAACTTAGAGAACGCTGTCGCTCAGGTATATTTCGGTAAGGGACTGATGACATCTTATAGTCAGATACTTTCAGAAAAAGAAATAGTTGCCGTAGCTAAGTATACTGAGACATTGAGGAGATAGTTAAGGCCTTTGTTGGCCTCTATATTTAAGTACACTTTCTTTAGGCTTATTACTCGATTACAGTCTTTCTATTTCTTATTAGAATTGAGAGACTTTGGATTGATAAGTTTACTGTGCCACTGCTTTTCGTTATCGAGCGTCTCATAGAATCTATCTATGAATTTTGTCATTTGCTTTTTGGACTTGTCGCTTAAGTATTTGTCGTCATTAATGGTAGCATATATTCTTTCTTTTTTTGAATTGTAGAATTGTGCCATCATTTTTACCTCTTCAGCCGTTACGTTTTTGCCGCGGAAGAATGGTTGCCACACATCGTGTATAGGCATCTTGTCATGTGGCACAGCATAATCCATACCTACGATACCTGCATAGTCAAAATCATGTGGAACGGCTCTTGTTCTTTTTTCTCCAGGGAGGTGTATGAGTTTTAGATTATGCTTACTGTAGTAAGACCAATCTGTATTGCATATCATATACTGGAAGAATACGAGCTTAAGGTAAGATTCTCTTTGTGTGCCAGGCCCCATTATGATGCCTTCATTAATGATCTTAGCTCCTGTCCTACTCGAGAAGTCATGCTCATCTTCTACGAAGAATCCATTGAAGTCATATTTTGTTTTTTTCTTGTCTTGCAATACGATGTTGACCTGTCTTGTACGCAGCGCTATGCTATCTATTATTTCGTATAATCTATATACTACTTCTTCTTTGTAATTACCCTCTTGAGCATATTTGCTGTCATCACATGGTATGACAAGCTTTAGCTTATCGTATCCATCAAATCCCAAGTACCTAAGCGTAGATTTTGGAAAGTTTAATTTTAGGGGAGGAAGCTCACATATCTTCTTCCGCATATTACCACGAGATCTCAGCTTGATATTCCATACTCTATTGAATTCATTATTGTGGACAGCAGTTAGTTTAGAATCTTGATATTCTTCTTTAAGTTTATTTTTGAGAAGTTTCTTAATGTCTGTATTCAGAATGATTGTAAGATCACCATCTCCGAGATTATATACATAATTAAATGGACTGCCGAAGCCTTTGTCTTTATCATCACCCAGTACTACTTTAGTACCGTCATCCATACCTCTGTAGAGCGTATCGTTTTGCATAATGAGGACTTCTCCAGTAGAGCCAAATTTTATACTACTGTCTATAAGTATGATCTTGTTATCGTGTAGAGTGATGATTTTGGGCATAGAGGTATGTCCTACGACTATCGTCTCAGCATCTAATAAGTCCAGTATATCATCAGCTACCTCTACGTCGAATCCGTTAGGGTTAGCATAGCCTCTATACCATAATGGTCCATTCTCGAAATATAGAAGATCTATAAGTTTGCTATTATTGGATTTGATTTTCTTTTTGCTCGTTATTTGTTGCTTGAATATGTCATTGATCTTAATAAGCGACTTTTCTTTATCTAACACTTGTTTAGAAAAACCACCATGGACAAATACAATGTCATTTATTTTTTCAGTAATGTTTTTTGATCTAAGCCATTGGCCGAGTACTGTCTCCTTAGAGAAGAGCTCTTTATACTCTACTTTAAGTTTACCGGCAGTATATTGATATTTGGGATTGATGTATCGGACATCTCCATGTAGTACCATCAGCTCATGATTGCCGAGTAAGATATGCACATGACCACCGTTGCGCTTAGCTTGTTTTTCTAAATCGAATAAGAACCATAGTGACTCAGTCACTTTATCACCTCTATCAAAAATGTCACCTACTATCATAAGGTGACCGTCACCATAAGTCCATACCCCAGTTGTATCAATGACATTATGCGATACAAGTATTTTTATAAATAAATCATGCTGACCATGTATATCACTTATGGCAAGGAACTTACTGACATTGTCGTATTCTGTCGGTAGATCTCTATCAAAATCTAATTCAGATAAGTTGACCTCAGGTAATCCTGATACATTAAATATTGAAGTGTCATTAGTGACGCCTTCTTCAGTCTTATGTCTTCCGTTTTTTATCCAGCTTAATTCCGTACGACCATCCTTTATTTTTATATAAGGGCCATCATTGTAGGATTTAAATTTTTGAGCTGATAATGCTGAGCTTAATAATGTAAGAATTATTATAAAAATATAATTACTGTGTCTAATCATATTTTATCAGTGGGGATATATGAATAATAATAGTATAGCTAAGCTGATAGAAAAGAATAGACCGATCATGAATATGTTAAATGCTATTCTGATGATTGTCATCTTTCTACCCAGTCTTGATCCAATGTAGTGTAGGTCTTCTGCAATGTGGGATTTTACAGTATCCTTATTGGCTATTGCTGCTTTAAAATATTGCTTAAAGTCTTGCTGATTCATTTTGTAATAATTGCCAAAGAAGAAAGGACTTACAGATTTACCTTTTTGAATTTTACCTTGATTATGGAAGAATTTTCCTGGTTTTAAGACAAGTACGGCCAGATAGATAACCATGAAGCAAGTTACCACAAGGATGGTGATAGGGATGCTGAGATGGTAATCTCTTATGACATCTACGTATGGTATAACGATCGGAATCAAAAAAGTAATCATCAGAGCATTAAGACTCAGTAGTACATTAGCTTTGTTGTCAGCTATATGTGTAAGTTCAATATTATTACGCATAGTAGTACGTATGATATTGAGTATTTCCTTGTCTAGTCCTCCATTACTTTTTTCTTTCTTTTTCTTTTTAGAAGGTTCTATATTAATTATGTCAGGATTCGTTTCCATAGTATACAAAGGTATAGATATTATTGTGCTTATTTTTTATCAAAAGTATAGGAATATTATATGCTATCATATAGGAGCCATCGAGAGACTCTTCAAAGAAAATTAAGGATCATTTTTTATTATCCGGTAATTTTCCTCAAAAAAAACGAACTTTAGGCTGTATCAAAATACATTCTCAATGAATAAAGTTGTTAACTCTGCTCAAGAAGCAATCAAGGGTATTACAGATAATATGACGCTAATGCTTGGAGGTTTCGGGCTTTGTGGAATTCCAGAAAA
>CALLAG010000244.1 GCA_938002705.1 uncultured Saprospiraceae bacterium
TACTAAGCCACATGGCGAGTTTAGATTTTGAAACGGTGTAAATGTAAAAGTGTAAATGCCAGGATCTACATTATCAAAACTTACTGTGGATGTATCAGCTATCATACCTCCATTATAATTAAGTGGAGCCTCCCATTGTCCAGTTGCATTATTACTTAAGTCTAATAGATCTATAAAGAATGGGTACTCCATGTTATCAGGGCTATTACAGAAAGTCATTTCGGTACTTGATAACATGAGTGCTATAGACTCATATATGTCTATGGTATTAACAGCGATGCTGTCACAATTACCTCCTATCGGATTTTCGATGATATATTGAATCTCATAGCTACCCGTAGGGTAGAGTAATGGATTAATCTGCCCGTCTGAGGTTTGCCCATCTATGATCCATTCTCCATCTAAGTTTTCTGGATTGACGAGATAATCTTCTAAGCTAAGGATCGGATCTGTCGTACATAGCTGGGGTAGTGATGTAATAGCAAAATCTGGACAAGAACAATCCCTGACTCGTATCTCCACAGGATAGCTAACTGCGGGACATAGATTAGTAGCTTCTATAGTATAAAAAAAAGTGTAAGACTGTATGTCAGCTCCATCGAAATCTACTTCATTATTACCGTTTATAATAAACTCATTGTTAAGAGAGGACCAAACTCCTGTGGTACCTGATAGTATGATGTCATCTAAATCAATAACTGATGAGCCGCTTCCAGTATCTATATGGCAAGCACTTATGTCTTGTTGTAATTCTACACTCGCGAGTTGCTCTATTGTGATAATCATCATAGTGTCTGTGATACAGCCGACTACGGGATTGTCAATGCTGAAGTTGATATTATAATCGCCGCTTATACTATTCGCATCTACTATAAGTTGATTGTTGTTGAGGATGCTTATGTTAGGACTGTCAGCTGTCCATACGCCTATAATAGACGACGATAATACATAGTTGTCAGAGCCACTTATAGGGCTGCATATATTCTGAGGAATGTCTAATACAATGTCTGGGCATCCACAATCCTCTACGCTAATAATGAAATCATATCTGTCCTCCAGACAGGGATTAGTATTCGGGTTCGGAACAAAGTAGAATCCATACTCTGCCTCTGGGAACCCATCGAAACTTACATTATTCGGATTAGTTAATTCTATATCATTGTTGTCGTACCAAGTTCCATCAGTATTTTGAATACTTGTGAAATCGATAAAATTTGGATATTCTCCTGGAAGTTCATTGCAAGTTATCGCAGAATTAAAGAGTAACACATCTTCAATGGGTTCAATGACGTTGTAACTAAAAGTCTGTACAGATTGGCATATGTTTTCTATATCTGTGACGGTAAGTGTCACTTCGTAAGAACCTGGAGCTGCGTCAATGTTCTCTGGTATAGTAAGGGAATTGCCTACACTGCCGTCTGGTTCCCATAGGTAGGTGTAGTTACTACTGCTTCCGCTAATCGTTGGTGATAGAACAGTATCGTCACCTGTACATATATCATCTAAGACTATGCCTTCTATCGTTATCTCAGGTACGACTTCTATAATGATTTCTATCTCTTCTATACAAGTCATAGCGCCATCAGTATATATGTAACTGATAGAGTATAATCCTGGTGTATCAAAAATAGCATCACCAAGATCAAGTAGTCCATCTATACTCACGGCCTGACCGATATACTCACCTTGAATACCGGGGATAGATTCTATATCAAATTGTATATTGCCACTGGTATTATCTTGGCACAAGACAAGGTCAGTGAAGTTGTTGCGATCAGGAGTACTTAAGTCACAGTCGTCTGTCACACATGTAAATGTGCTTGTAGAAGAATTGCATCCACTTGGCCCAGGCCCAGTAGCAGTTACGGCAATTTCTATTTCTGTAAGGGGTGGTAGATTTTCAAAAATGATCTGATTATTATTGACGGTGCCTTGTATGTTGTTAGGATTGATAACAAGTATCTCATAGGTCAGAGAAGGTATTACTACCCACTCGAATGTAATATTTCCTGGGTCAAGATTCTCAAGGCATGATATTGTTGTCTCCTCTGGTACCTGGTATATCTCTATCTCATATAGAGGCGATTCTGCTGAGCAGCCATTTACGTCAGTTACGATATAGGAATAATTATATAATCCAATGGTATTATAGCTTATATCGAATGGACTACCATCCGTAGGATTTCCGGTAATAGTTGCTTCGGGTATTGACCAGTTATATAGGTCTCCATTATTAGAATTATAATTTATCCTAATTGGTGTATTGATACAGGCTTCTATTTTCGAAAAATTATTGATTGGTATTGGCTGTAAGATATTGATAGAAAAAAATAAAGTATCTGAAATACCACAATCTGATGATGCGTATACGCCTATGCTTTGATTACCTATATCACTGATGTCATTGATTGTGAGTATCGTATTATCTATGTTGTAGCTGGCTTCACTTATGAGGTTATTAGGAAGAAGCCAGTTATAATTAATCAAGGGATCAGGATTAGATATCTCATACTGCTGCATTGATATATCATCACTGCATATAGTATTATCGTAAGGCCTTAATATCGGGGTAGGAATTTCTGGATTGTCTACCTGATATGGACCGAATAGGCAATTTACAAATGAGTTAGGTGATGTATTGACACTATTGTCATTATGATTAACATCATCCATAAATCCAGTAACGGAAACATAATATGTGCCGTCTGCTAATGCAGTGGTCGGATTATCTGTAAGGGGTGTAAGGGATATACCCGTGATAGAGTCTATCCATTGATATCGCAAGCCAGAGAAGCTTATCTCTTCTTCGTCATTGTCTATCTCTACTTCTATATCATCTATCTCGAATGTATACAGATACTCCATATTAGCACATCCTGAGAATACTATAGTATCTGGAATCTCTATTTCGGTTACATCGATAACTACAAAACTGTCGCATTTCATACCCGTATAATCAGCTTCATTAGCACCACCTACGAGGACAAGTTCTTGGCCTTGGAAGTCATCTATTGAAAAGAAAGTTATGTCAAACCATTCATAAGGTAACTGACACTGCGAGAGGAATAATTCTGCTTCTCCTGGTGGTTCGTCACCTACTAAGTTGATGTACAATATTTGAGTATAACTACATCCACAATCATTAGTTGGGATAGACCTTTCTACGATGTAGTAATCGTCTCTATCTTGTGGGGAGGATAGTATGTCAGCAAGTTCTAAGTTGCCACCTAACCACTCTTGCCCAAGTGTATTGGGTAAGTCTGGTCCGTCCCAGCCTTGAAACTCAACATTTCTATAGCATAGATTGTAGAATCCGATCTCTTGTACTGGTGGTGGAGGGAGTATGGTAACTTCTTGGCACAGTGGTCCTTCTTCCCTTATACATATAGACCTAAATTCATCTACACATATATTATAAGTTCCAGGACTATTAAATGTGAAATTCATTTCGTTATCACCATATAGTCGGAAGAGAAAGTCACCATTGGATACAGGATTTCCTACTCCTCTTCTTGCGTTACCGAACCACTCAACCCGATCAGCATCCGCATCCGAACTTAACTCTTCTATAGACCAATACCATTCACCCCTTAGTGAATTGAAGATGTCATTTTCAGCGATAAAGTTTACCGTTGCACCTTGGCAGTAAGTATATTGAGGCAAATTATTATCAGTACATTCTGAGGTTATGAAATTGATTTCGCTATCATCTAATTCCGGCACTTCCAGAGAATTAGCATCGACTTCCATAGTGAAATCACATTCTGCTCCCTCGCATCCACTTATGACGAAATAGTATAATTGACCATCTTCGAGAGTAAGATCATCAACTATAAGCTCACGAGGTATGTTGCCTAATCCAAATGGATAGAAAAAACATTCTGTCAATGCAATACAATCTTGAGTAACAAAACCTGGACACTGTTCCCATATACCCATTATCAATCCTGTATCACCGGAACCTGGGGTACAGCTTGTGGCTAGTGCACTGAATGTAATATCACCAGGTCCTGCTACGAAAGGCAGAAATAGGGGATTGGCAAAGTTTGTTCCACGACATTCTAAGGCTGTACCACCAGTAGGCAGTGTGTATCTATCATTAGCAAAATCATTAAGATCACACATGATCTCAGCACTGAAGCAGTCATCATAGAGTTGACCATCAGCTGAGTAAGATAATAGAATGGATAATAAGCTTATCAGGCAGACCTTGATCTTCTGGATAGACATATCATTTTTAGAATGTGTTAATCTTTTTAGCATTACATGCTAAATATAATGATTCTAACCTTGTTAGATAGGAGAACGAGTATAATTACAACAGTATGTACGGAAACTACTCTTCTTCTCCCATGGCTTTTCTTACAATGGCTTCACCTTCTTTCATGACATTCTTGATAGTGTCAGATGTGTCGAGCATGGCTTCAGATAGTTCTTCTTGCTTATCCTCTATGAGATCTACAGAGTTTTGATACAGCGTTCCTGCTTTTTCGGCGATTTTTCCTGTACCTTCTTTGATAGATTCTACAGCACCTACGATGACTTCTTTCTCTAGCAAGTCATCTATAAAGTCCATAGACTTACCTACAGATTCTGTAGCTTTCTGTCCTGATTTGAATATTGTTTTTAAGAGTTTACCTATCATAATTAGTGTCTATACTTTTCATAACACAAGCTTTAGGCTAATTAATTCATTATCAGCTTAGAAATATCCTACATAGTTATGAGGCGTGATAGCACTGAGCTCTTTCTTGATATCATCTGAGATATCTAATCCTTCGATGAAAGTCTTAATACTGGATTCAGTTATCGACTGATTACCACGTGTCAGAGCCTTAAGTGCCTCATAGGGTTGAGGATATGACTCTCTTCTGAGTATGTTCTGTATTGCTTCAGATACGACAGCCCAGTTATTATCTAAGTCCTCGTGTAATTTCTGCTTATTGAGTTCGATCTTACTTAAGCCCTTAGTTAATGAGCCAAATGCAATCATGATATGCGCCATAGGAACTCCGAGGTTTCGGATAACAGTGCTATCCGTCAGATCTCTCTGTAACCGAGAGACAGGTAGTTTCCTTGCGAGAAATTCTAATGTTGCATTAGCAAATCCAAGATTGCCTTCTGCATTTTCAAAATCTATAGGGTTGACCTTATGTGGCATCGCTGATGATCCGACTTCATTAGCGATGACTCGCTGTGTGAAGTATTCCATGCTTATATATGTCCAGAAGTCACGAGCCATATCTATGAGGATGGTATTGATACGTGTCATGTTGTGGCATATCGCCGCTATGTGATCATAATGGGCTATCTGAGTTGTATAATGTGATCTTTTTAGACCTATTGATTTGACGAAATTATCAGCAAATACGGGCCAGTTTACTCCAGAAAATGCGACCTTGTGAGCATTGAAATTACCCGTTGCTCCACCGAATTTTGCTTT
>CALLAG010000245.1 GCA_938002705.1 uncultured Saprospiraceae bacterium
GATGTTAAGATTCTTGGTATCATAGGTACTCAGTTATTTAGCGGAGAGCTGTTACATATAGATAATGATAACAATCTTATCCAAGTCTATCCGCGATCCTACTTTAACCAGCTCAGCCGTTCTGCTTATGTGAAGGCGTCTATAGATGTGATAGAAGATTTTGTAATCCTACCGCTCACTATCTCTGGTACATCGTATAATTTTATTCTCGATACAGGAGCATCTACATCATTTATAGATCATAACTTATTAGAGCCTATTTCCTCTATAATAGAATTATCTTCTCAGTCGACTAATATTATTACAGCAGGTAAGGATAGCTATGACACTCATAAGGTAAAGTTGTCTAAAGCCAAATTAGCTAATCTTGCGATCCTTGATCTCGAATTAGGTGTCTCAGATTTTCGCTCTATGTCAGAGGAAGTTGGATTGCAGATACATGGTATCTTAAGTCTTGATCAGTTGCCTATCCGGGATATTCTCATCGACTTTGAGGGAACCAAAATCTATGTAGGGCTCTAAGCATTATCCATAACTTTGCTTGTGGAAATTTAAAGACCATGCATTCTTAATTGCGAAGTATCTTATCAGAATAACTATTCCTATGGAGCTAATAATACTGGCATCTTCCTGTACATGAAAGTGTCGTAATGCAAGATAAGTAGCACCGCCTATAATACATGCAGTGGCATAGATTTCCTTACGGAAGATAAGTGGAACTTCGTTAGTCAACACGTCTCTGATCACACCACCAAAGCAGGCAGATACAACTCCCAGAATCAGACAATTCTCTATATTTATATTATAAGACATTGATATCCTTATACCTAATATTGTAAATAATCCAATTCCTACGGTATCAAAAAGGAACATGCTTTTTCTAAATTTGACAATATAGGTCCTAAGAAAATAAGCGATCATGTAGGCGATCAGTATCACTACGAAATAGGATCTATCAGTGAGCCATCCTACAGGAAATCTTCCAATCAATAGATCCCTAATCGTACCGCCGCCTATAGCTGTTACAAATCCTATAACTAAGGATCCTACAAGATCAAATCGCTTCTCGATAGCTGTCAGCACACCTGATATCGCAAATACTCCAGTTCCAAACAAATCAAGGAAATATATCCAACTCATTTATAATTCTTAATTTAGAATATATAAAGTTAGCTTTTGAATAGATGAATTAATAAATAAGACCATTATAGTTCAGCTATTACATTCATTAAACTTCTGTCTATATGCCATATGTTATTATAATATCCCTCCTCTTGTTATCCTATACGACTCAGTCACAAGCAACTCTCTATGAGCTTGATGCCATACATCACCCAGTTATAGGCAGTGATGGTATGGTAGCTTCTCAGCATCCTGTGGCAACGCAGGTAGGCATGGATATACTTGAGCGAGGTGGCAATGCTGTGGATGCTGCAGTAGCGGTCGGATTTGCTCTGGCTGTAGTCTTGCCACGAGCGGGCAATCTTGGTGGTGGAGGATTTATGTTGGTGTATGATAGTGATACTAAGAGTACCAAGGCTATTAACTATAGAGAGTCAGCTCCTGCAGCTGCTACCCGAGATATGTATCTGGATGATAAAGGAGTTGTAGATTCAGACTTATTTAATCAAAGTTATCTCTCTATCGGTGTGCCAGGCACTGTAGCTGGGCTTTGTCACGCCTTAGAGCAGTATGGTACTATGAACCTTAAGGATGTCATTAAGCCTGCTATTAAGTTAGCGAAGAAAGGATTTTCAGTTACTTATGATTTAGAATTAGTACTCAAGAAATATGAAAACCGACTTAAAGTGAGTGCAGAGTCTAAGGGTACTTTCTATAAGCAGGATAATTATTTCAACCATGGCGATATACTAAGACAACCGAAGTTAGCATGGAGCTTAAAGCAAATAGCTAAGAAAGGTAAAAAAGCATTTTATCAAGGAGCGATTACAGATCGTATTGTCAGTGATGTAGCTAAGCATGGAGGGATACTAAGTCACTCTGATTTTAGTAATTATAAAGTTAGCGTAACTGAACCTGTTATGGGATCTTATAGAGGATATGAGATCGCTTCTATGCCGCCGCCAAGTTCTGGAGGTGTGCATCTTATTCAGATGCTTAATATCTTGGAGGGTTATGATGTAGGTTCTTTTGGTCAGAACTCTGCAGCGGCTATCCACCTGATGGCAGAATCTATGAGGTTAGCTTATGCTGATCGCAGTAAGCACATGGGGGACCCTAAGTTCTGGGATGTGCCAGTAGAAGGCTTACTGTCTAAAGATTATGCTAATGAATTAAGAAGTCAGATTAAGTTAGATACAGTTAATATATCTTCTACGATACTTCCAGGTCAACCACAAGATTATGAAAGTGAAGAGACGACACACTTCTCAGTAGTAGATAAGTGGGGTAATGCGGTATCTAACACTTATACGCTCAATTTTAGTTTTGGGACAGGCCTTATCGCTGAGGGGACTGGTATCTTACTCAATAATGAGATGGGAGATTTTGCAGCTAAGCCCGGTGCCTCGGATGCTTACGGACTGATAGGAGGTGTTGCTAATGCTGTAGAGTCTCACAAGCAGCCACTAAGTTCTATGACACCTACCATAGTGCTACGTGATAATAAGCCTGTACTTATAACAGGAACTCCAGGAGGCAGTCGTATCATCACTACTGTCCTACAGATAATATCTAATATCATAGATCATAATATGAATATCGCAGAAGCAACTCATGCTCCCAGAATCCATCACCAGTGGTATCCTGACAAGTTATACTACGAGCATGGACTTAATGTAGATACCAGAAATGTACTAAGATCAAGGGGGCATATTATGGAGCAGAGAGCGGCTATGGGTAGTACACAATCGATATTAATTAGGGATGGACTGCTGTTAGGTGCATCAGATCCTCGTCGGCCTGATGGCGCTACTATGGGTTATTGATCTCTATAGACTTTATAGTATACAGGTATCATATGAAGACGCTTAATTATAATACCTTTACACTATGAAAAGTGCAGTAAAGACCCAGCAAGAATTACTCTCCAAATTAGGTATTAAGGACCTCACGCCTATGCAGTCGGAGGCCATATTAGCTATCAAGAGTGTGCCTTCGGTGATGATTCTATCACCCACAGGTACTGGTAAGACAGTCGCTTTTCTGTTGCCTATCATTGAGAAACTTGATCCTGAGAGTACAGCTGTACAAGCAGTGATCATAGCTCCCTCACGAGAGCTCGTCTTGCAGATAGAGCAAGTCGCAAGAAATATGGGAAGCGGTTATAAGATCAATGCATTCTATGGGGGCAGAAACTTCAGTAAGGATAGGCAGGACTTGAATCATACACCGGCTATCATCGTAGCGACGCCAGGTAGATTAGCTGATCACTTAAGGAGAGAGACTTTTGACATCCGACATATAGAGACACTGGTATTAGACGAATTTGATAAGTCTCTCGAAGTAGGATTTGAAGAGCAGATGACAGAGATATGTCATGCCTTATACAACATCAAAAAGACGATTCTCACATCTGCTACTCAGGGTATAGAAGTGCCAAGTTTTGTAAAATTCGAAAGACCAGAATATATTAATTATCTCAAAGAAGGTGTCACAGAGTTAACTATTAAGAGAATAGTATCTCCTGATAAGGATAAGCTTGAGACACTATATAATGTGCTATGCCATCTTGATGCTAAGCCATGCATCATCTTCTGTAACTTCAAGGAAAGCATATCTCGAGTCAGTGAATATTTAGAGAATAAGGGTATAGAGCACGGTTGCTTCTATGGCGGTATGGAACAAAAGGATAGGGAGCGAGCATTGATCAAATTTAGAAACGGGACATACAGGATACTTATCGCCACCGACCTTGCAGCGAGAGGTATAGATGTGCCAGAGATACAATATATCATACATTACCATCTGCCTATCAGGGCAGAAGAATTCACCCATAGGAATGGACGTACGGCTCGTATGCATAGTGATGGTACAGCTTATGTCCTGCATTGGCAACATGAAGACTTGCCAGACTTCATAGATACAGAAGAGATCGAAGAGCTAACCCAACATAATCTACCAGAGAAGACAGGATGGATAACCTTATTTGTATCTGGTGGTCGAAAAGATAAAATCTCTAAAGGTGATATCGCTGGACTATTTATGAAACAAGGTGGTTTAGAATCTTCAGATATTGGATTGATAGAATTAAAAACAGATTGTGCATTTATCGCAGTTAAGAAAGAGCACTTCTACCGTATCATGGAGACCTTAGATAATAAGAAATTGAAAACTAAGAAAGTAAGGCTCAATAGAATATAAGTCTCACAACAATAAGGTCCCCTACAATGGCAAAACAAAAGTCAGTATTACATCCGAAGAACAAACATCACGGTAATTATAATTTCGAATTACTTGTACAAAGTAATCCTGAACTCAAGGAGTATGTACACATGGCTAAGTCTGGTAATCTGTCTATTTCATTCCATGATCCTAATGCGGTCAAGGCACTTAATAAGGCCCTATTGTATCATTTCTACGATCTACAATATTGGGATATACCAGAGGGGTATCTATGTCCAGGAGTGCCTGGTAGAGCAGAGTATGTACATTATATTGCTGACCTATTATTCACAACCAATAATAAAAAATCTGTCAAATCTGATAATATCAAAGGTCTCGACATCGGGACAGGCGCCAGTTGTATATATCCGATAATAGCTGCCGTTGATTATAAATGGTCGATGGTAGGTACTGATATAGATGAGACTGCCATCCAGTCTTCCAATAAGATAGTGTCATCTAATGAGATGCTGAAAAGTAAGATAAGAATAGTATTGCAAGAGGATAGCAAGTCTATATTCAGGAATATATTAGGGCCTGATGATTACTTTGATTTTACGATGTGTAATCCACCATTCTATAGTTCTAAGGCAGAGGCATTAGCGGCTTCTGAGCGTAAGAACACTAATCTCAACCCTAATCCCTCTAAAGCTAAAAGTAATTTTGGTGGGACAGCATCAGAGCTCTGGTGTGATGGAGGAGAGTATGTATTTATCCGTAAGATGATCAAAAGGAGTAAAGCATATGCACAATCTTGTTATTGGTTTACCTCATTAGTATCTAATATTAAGCACGTAGAACCACTACAAGTAGAATTAGAAAAACTCAATTGTGAAGAGACTAAAGTCATAGATATTATGCTGGGTAATAAAAAGACACGAGTCTTGTGTTGGTCTTTTTTGAGTGATAAGCAGAAGGCAGCTTGGAGAGCTTTGAGGTGGTAGATACTATACCAACTAATTGACTTTTTAGTAAATGCTTTACTAAAATAGTACTTTTATTATAAGTTAAACTAAAGCTAAACCTAAGCAGTAATTGACTGTAAATGGTTGTATTAATTTATTTTGAATCTTATTTAATTAATCAATATCAAGAATGCCAAGTATGAAGCCACTATCATTAATCGTTTTTGTATTTCTATCGGTTACCCATATCTACGGACAAAAACAAAAATCGACAATAGAAATTTCAGCACCTAATACAACAGTTCCTGCAGTCCCTCAAGAGCCTAAGAAAGTTGTAGAAGTAATGCCAAGATTCCCTGGATGTGAAGAAATGACTGATGTAAAGGAAAAGACCACATGTTCTCAGACAAAACTTTTACAATATGTATATTCTAATCTCATATATCCTGAACAAGCTAAAAAGGATAAAGTAGAGGGTACCGTCTATGCTCAATTTAAAGTTATGAAAGATGGGACTTTATCAGATGTTAGTATATCAAGAGATATCGGAAGTGGCTGTGGAGATGCCGTTTTAGATCTACTTAATAAAATGAATGAAGAACATACTTGGATACCTGGTATGCAAGAAGGTAAGCCTGTATCTGTTCAGTTTACTTTACCTGTCAAGTTTAGGCTTTGATTAAATAGCTGTTACTAATAACTTTCAATATGAAATATCTATCAGTATTTATCATTATGATACTCTCTCTATCTGTAGCTTATGCTCAGAAAGATGACTTATCCTCAGAGTCACAGGACCTTGACACAATTGTTGATGAAGATAAAATATTTAAAGAGGTAGAGGAGATGCCAGTGTTTCCCGGATGTAAGAATGAAAAAAGCTATAAGTCAAGATTTGATTGTGGTAATGTCCAATTGGTAAAGTTTATTTCCAAAAATCTAAAGTATCCTAAGATAGCGAGAAAGAATAAGGTAGAAGGTAGGGTCTACGTCCAGTTTGTAGTTAACAAAGACGGTACAGTATCAGATATTAATATTGTGAGAGATATCGGTTACGAGTGTGGAGATGCAGTCAAAGATGTCATAAAAGCGATGAATAAAAAATACAGATGGGCACCTGGTAAGCATGAAGGTAAAGCAGTTAGAGTGTTGTTTACATTGCCGATAGACTTTAAATTATAAAATAATTGACAAACCCAGAATATTTCATTTTCATATTGATTTATTAATGTAATTAAATGTTTTTTCAATATATCGTTTGCTCATCAAGATGAAGCTCCACCAGCATCTACGCCAGCAGATATTTCTGAGCTAGAGCCGCTTTTTTAAGATAGTCGAAGAAATGCCACGGTTTATTTGATGTGAGGATGTTGTAGATTCTGATGATAAATGTGAGGATTGCCAAAGAATTGGTATTAAAGATATATTTATAACTTAAACCTGAATTATGCATTAGAAATGAATAATCCACCCTATGAGTAGACGAAATAATTGTTAGCCAATGATTTGTCATAGGTTAACCTCATACGAGCCTGATCGACTTTGGGAGCATCGTGCCTGACATTTATTTTTAACCATTTTGGTTATCATTAAAACTTCATAGGCTATTGAAAATCAATCTTCTGTTATCCGATAGATTTTCTATCGCATAATACTGGTTAAATGAAATACCTGATGTCAGTATAGATGAAAACAAAAAAGAGTGACCCGAAGGGCCACTCTCTTATTTTTCATATTGTAGATTAGGATATTATCCTAAATCATATCTATCTAAATTCATAACCTTAGTCCAGGCTGCTACGAAGTCTTTCATAAATTTCTGCTCTGAATCGTGGCATCCATATACTTCCGCTATAGCTCTCAGCTCAGAATTAGATCCTGGGATAAGATCCACTCTTGTTCCAGTCCATTTCTGCTCACCTGTTTTCCTATCACTGCCTAAGAATGCATTCTCACCTTCATCAGCGGCCTGCCATTTAATGTTTAAGTCAAGAAGATTTACAAAATAATCATTGCTTAGTGTTCCTGAACGCTTAGTGAATACACCATGCTTAGAGTTGTCATAGTTTGTATCTAATACACGCATACCGCCTAATAGTACAAGCATTTCTGGTGCTGTGAGCGTCATTAGTTGTGCTTTGTCTATTAGTAATTCTTCTGCAGACGTCTTGTAAGTGCCCTTGTGATAATTTCTGAATCCATCACTTAATGGCTCCAGATATGAGAATGATTCTACATCTGTCTGCTCTTGTGATGCATCCGTCCTTCCTGGCGTGAATGGTACCGTAATGTCATGACCACCTGCTTTGGCTGCTTTCTCTATACCTACGCTACCACCAAGCACAATAAGATCTGCGATAGATACTTTTCTGTCGCTACTAGCATTGAAGTCCTTCTGTACACCTTCTAATGCGTCTAACACTTTGCTGAGCTCAGCTGGATTATTGACCTGCCAGAATTTCTGTGGCGCCAGTCTTATTCTTGCGCCATTAGCGCCACCTCTCTTATCAGAATGTCTGTAAGTAGATGCTGAGGCCCATGCTGTCGTCACTAACTGTGATATAGAAAGACCTGTAGATGCTATTTTAGATTTTAGAGTATTTACATCAGACTCATTGATGACAGGTCCATTCGCTTTAGGAATTGGATCTTGCCATAGCAGTTCTTCTGACGGTACTTCTGGACCTAAGTAGCGCTGTATAGGGCCCATATCTCTGTGTGTCAGCTTATACCATGCTCTCGCAAATGCATCAGCAAATTGATCAGGATTCTCGTGGAATCGTCTTGAAATTTTCTCATATGCAGGATCTACACGTAATGCTAAGTCTGACGTCAACATCATAGGGGCATGCGTGATAGAGGCATCATGTGCATCAGGTACTGTTCCTGCTGCTGCGCCTCCCTTTGGTCTCCACTGTTGTGCTCCTGCTGGACTCTTAGTCAGCTCCCATTCGTGACCGAATAGATTATCAAAGTACATGTTAGTCCACTGTGTAGGATTAGCTGTCCATGCTCCTTCTAGTCCACTCGTAATTGTATGTACACCGCTACCTGAACCGAATGAGTTCTTCCATCCCAGTCCTTGTTCTGTGATACCAGCACCTGCGGGTTCTCTATCCACATATTTCTCAGGATCTGCAGCGCCGTGTGTCTTACCGAATGTATGACCACCTGCTATAAGTGCTACTGTCTCTTCGTCATTCATAGCCATCCTTCCGAATGTCTCTCTGATATCTTTTGCCGAAGCCATAGGATCTGGGTTACCGTTAGGGCCTTCAGGGTTGACATATATTAGTCCCATCTGTACTGCACCGAGGGGATTTTCTAACTGTCTGTCGTTAGTGTATCTTTTATCTCCTAACCATTCTGTCTCTGATCCCCAGTAGATATCCTGCTCTGGTTCCCATACATCAGCTCTTCCACCAGCATATCCAAATGTCTCAAAACCCATCGTCTCCAATGCTACGTTACCCGTCAGCACCATCAAGTCAGCCCATGATATTTTCTTACCATACTTTTGCTTAATGGGCCATAGTAACAATCTTGCTTTGTCAAGGTTAGCATTATCAGGCCAGCTGTTAAGTGGAGCGAATCTTAATGTACCAGCTCCTGCGCCACCACGTCCGTCACCGACTCTATAAGTACCTGCACTGTGCCATGCCATTCTGATAAAGAAAGGTCCATAGTGTCCGTAATCTGCAGGCCACCATTCTTGGGAGTCCGTCATAAGATCAGCGAGATCTTTCTTTAATGCATCAAAGTCTAAAGACTTAAATTCTTCAGCATAATCAAAATCCTCATGCATAGGATCAGACAGAGAAGAATGCTGTCTTAAGATATTAAGATTAAGCATATTAGGCCACCAATCTCTATTAGATGTACCACCACCGGCACTTTTCTTCATGATGCCGCTGCTAAATGGACACTTACTGGCAGAATTGGTTGTATAACTTTTGCCGTTGCCGTTGCCATTACTGGCTCCATTCATTTCATTTAATTCGCTCATATATGGTTATTGTTTTTTATTAGTTATAAATATAGTAGATAACTTATACGGTGTGAAAATAAGATTAAAACTTTATAGATAAAAACGAATTAATCTATACCTTCATCGAAAACATCGATGAACAGACGACAGATAGAATATGTGCTTGCATTGGCAACTCAGAAGAACTTTGGATCAGCTGCAGAGTCTTGCTATATATCACAATCTACACTAAGTGCTATGATCGCCAAGTTTGAGGAGCAAGCAGGTGTAGAGATTTTTAATAGGAAGACAAGACCGATAGATATTACCCCTCAAGGGGAAAAGTTATTAAAGTCTCTAAAAAGTATATATCGTGAGTACCAACTTCTCGATGAGAAAATCAATGAGATCAAAGGTGTAGAAGTAGGAGAACTGAGTATCGCATGTATTCCTACAGTAGCGCCATACTTATATCCTCTGATATTAAATAAGCTATCTAAAGCTCATCCCAAAGTCAATTTCTCTATACATGAATTGACAACAGAAAATATCGAGGATGAATTAATGAATGGAGTCATTGATGTAGGTATCGTATCGCCACCATTAGACAATAAAGACTTACGTGAATATCCGCTCTACGATGAGCCCTTCTTCGTCTATGATTGTGGTGAGACGACCAAGTCCAAAAAGTACAAGATCTCGGATATCGATATAGACAGATTATGGCTTCTCGAAGAAGGACACTGTATGAGAAATCAAGTAGGCAAGATCTGCGAACTCCGACAGTCTAATAAAGTTAATGGAAATATCATATACAGCTGTGGCAGTATTTTTACACTCATAGAAATGGTCAAAAAAAATAAAGGCGTAACACTAATACCGCAGCTATCATTAGCTAATAATCAGCAGATAGACATGTCCCGCATCCATAAAATATCTAAGCCTATTCCGACACGGAATATAGGACTCGTTACACATAAGAACTTCATTAAGAAACGTATTCTTAATAGTCTGTCGAGTATTATTGTAGATAGTGTGGGGGAGCAGTTAGAATTATAATCTATGCTTTAATCTTTGCATAAGATCCATGCGTTCATGTAGCATCGCGATTATTAGTAATGGTTTATTCGGTTCACTCAGTCCGAAGATATAATGCTTTTGACAGTGTTTGGTTATGATACGATATCCCGATATTATTAACTCTCTAAAGTGACCTAGCTCTAATGAAAGATCTTGTAAGCATTGGAGCATTTTATTATTGTAAATATGGACTTGTCTTTCTCCGAAATTATCTAATGTATATTTTATAATTTCAGCCCAATCTTTTTCAGCCTCACTACTAATAGCATATGTTAATGGCACATTAATACTTCTGATTCGCTATAACACTATCTGTAATCTCTTGAAGTGACTTCGATGAAGAAGATTTTTTAGCTTGACTGATTCGTTCTAATAGTAATTTTTCAAGTTCGACCATTGCATCTTCATCCTTTAAGTCTTTAGTATTTAAAAGTTTATCAAGGATATAATCTTCAAGAGATAATCCTTGTAATGCAGCGAGTGCTTTAATCTTTTGGTGTTGTTCTGATGACACTTCTATGCTTAACCTACTCATATAATAAAAATACTGCATTTTGGACTAATGTACAAATGTTGATTTTATATTATCTCGTTCTGTATAGAATGATGAAGCACCTTAGAAGAGCTGCATTTTACGTCGTAGATAATCAAGACTAAGTCTTTAATAAACCTACATCATGAAAATCAAGGTTCAGACAAAAGGGTGGGTGTCGTGTTCAGGATACCTAGTCGTAGTGGTGTGAATCTGTCGGCGGGGACGCCAACGGAAACCAATATATGAGAATGTTATCTGGGCCAAGATCAGAGGCAGAACAGGATTAAGAGATTTCAAGATGACCACGATTTAGGTTAGTTATAGCTCAAAAGACCGTTTACAACCTACATCATGATAATCATAGAATCAAGAAAATCAAGGTTCAGACAAAAAGGGTAGGTGTCGTGTTCAGGAGACCTATTCGTAGTGATGTGAATCAGTCGGCGAGGACGCCAATAGAAACCAATATATGAGAATGTTATCTGGGCCAAGATCAGGGTCAGAACAGGATTAAGAGATTTCAAGATGACCACGATTTAGGTTAGTTATAGCTCAAAAGACCGTTCACAACTGAGATCATGATAATCATAGAATAAAGAAAATCAAGGTTCAGACAAAAGGGTGGGTGTCGTGTTCAGGATACATAGTCGTAGTGGTGTGAATCAGTCGGCGGGGACGCCAACAGAAACAATATATGAGAATATTATCTGGGCCAAGATCAGGGGCAGAACAGGATTAAGAGATTTCAAGATGACCATGATTTAGGTTAGTTATAGCTCAAAAGACCGTTTACAACCTAGATCATGATATTCATAGAATCAAGAAAATCAAGGTTCAGACAAAAAGGGTAGGTGTCGTGATCAGGAGACCTATTCGTAGTGATGTGAATCTGTAGGTGAGGACGCCAACAGAAACAATATATGAGAATGTTATCTGGGCCAAGATCAGGGTTAGAACAGGATTAAGAGATTTCAAGATGACCATGATTTAGGTTAGTTATAGCTCAAAAGACCGTTTACAACTTAGATCATGATAATCATAGAATCAAGAAAATCA
>CALLAG010000246.1 GCA_938002705.1 uncultured Saprospiraceae bacterium
TCCATAGGATTACCAAAATTATCAAAATCCATATCAGCATAGTATGTTTCTTGTACTAAGCCTTCGTCAGTGTCGCCATCACAATTGTTATCTTTATTATCGCATAGTTCTGGAGCACCAGGGAATATCGTATTGTCATTATCATCACAATCATCAGCATTAATAGAAAGGCCTTCTACTAATGCACATGCCTGTACTGGGATATTGACATCACCGAAGCCATCCATATCACTATCCGTATAATAGGTTGCTGTAAGCCCCTCATCAATGACGCCATCACAGTTATTATCTATGCCATCACATAGTTCTGGTGCACCGGGGAATATCATATCGTTATTATCATCACAATCTACATCTGCTCCGAAGCCATCCATATCATTATCTATAGCTCCACAGTCAGTTATCACAAGCTCTTCGCAGAATATACCCATCCAAGTCTCACATTCATATATGACCTCCCTTAAGCATATGCTGTATGTACCCTCGGGAGCATTAATTATGGGTGGAAAGAAATACCCATCTATTGATGGGTTAACTTCTATATTTGACATAGCCTGTAACGGCGGATCTATAGTCCATACGAATACGGCATCTATGTCATCAGAATAGAGACCGAGGTTAGTGCCAGCGCCAGAACCATCCTGTAATACAGACATTCTTATGTTACAAGAACTACAGAAAGTATTATTACCCATCATACATTGTGGAGACTGATTCTCACTGGATAATGTGATATCTAAGGGACTACTATCAGTATAACCAATTGTATTAACAAATACTTCGTACAAACATTCTGATCCTCCACATCCGTCTATAAAAATATAGTAGAGTTGGCCTACAATGAGATCATCTGCAGTAAGGGATACATTAAGATTAGTCTGATCACAACTTGTATTACCTGTTACACATGTTCCCATACAGTCATCATATATCCCAGCTTCTAAGCCTAATAGCCCACCATCACCAGGTTGACAGTTAGATGGCATAATACTTATTTCGATATTCGAGTCACCAGCGACGAATGCAAACCATGACATGTTATTAGGTATACCATCAGTACATAATGGGTTAGGTTGATTTTCTTGAGGACCACTACCCTCAGACGGGGGAGTACAAGAATTATATCCGTCTAATAAATTATTAATATTACAATCGTATAAGGCACCGCTTAGCACTTCCTCACACGTTGCATTATAAGTGGTAATACAATTACATACTATATTAACACGGAATCCCCAGGAGAGCTCATTACCTAAGTCATCTGACACGATATATTGTACAACGGTAGTCTCACCAGGTTCAAATCCATCGGTGGGTAAGACATTAGCAAAAAATGTAGAGACCCCTACTCCATCATAATGGATACCTCTCTCAAGAGGAAATGGATATGTAACTCCTGTTAGAGGATCTGTAAATGTACCATTAGGAAACACATAGGGTTCATCACAGAAAGGTACCTCTATAGTGATATCCGTAGGTAAGTACTCTGCAGTATCACCTATCCAATATAGATCAGGAGGTATCACTCCAGCACAAGAACAATCATTCTGTATCTGATCGTTAATCGTATTAGGATCCATATCATCACATGCATCACCAGGTGTGAATAATAATGGGATCTCAACATCCATCTGTACTACACAACCATTCATATCTTCTACCCTGATCCTGTATAGATTTCTCTGAGGATTAAAGAAATTAGAGAATAATGGACCTGTCTCAAAATACTCATCAGTGAGAGTACTATTCATATCATATTGCCCACCTGGAAATGGATTGCCTCCTGAGGCGGTAACACGAATAGAGCCATCAGTTGATAGTGGACATGTAGGTTCTTCTATCTCAATATTCAGAACAAGCTCTGATTTAAATAATGTGACTTCTTCGATAATTTGACATCCCGCTGCATCTTGTATGAAGTATCTGTAAGTCCCGTTAACTAATCCTCCAAATTCAGTATCAGCCTCTTGTGTGAAGTAGAGTCCAGCTTCGTTAGACACCACATAAGGTGGCGTTCCACCTACTATATTAGTGATAACAACTGATCCATCTCTACTAAAGCTACAACTTGGATCAGACTTAGTAATATCGAAAGTAAGAGGATCTACCGATGCTACAGACACCTGTCTATTTACTATTTCATTATTAGCATCTATTAAGTTTATTGTATAATCTCCTGCATCAGTATTATTAAAAACTATGACCTCTCCATCTTGAACAATAGTAGCTGTTTGGATTACATTGTCCTGATCATCAAGAAGATTAACCTGATAGGGCAATACTCCTCCACAAGCACTTGTTGTAATCGCATTATCCATAGCACAACTCGTGACATCAGTCACAGCAAGCTCATTACAGCATATGTTAAAACTCAGACTATCTAATTCGTTTAACAAAACAAGATCTGCTACACAGGCATCACTAGGAGACGTCTGATACACTATAGTTGTTCCAGGAAATAGAGGAGTCAAGTTATTATTCAGAAATATGTCGACCTGATCATTGCTTTCGCCTATAGATACAAAGCATAGTGTAAATAGTGAAGTACTATCCTCAACAGTAAGACCCTCTGCTGCTATATCAGTCCATAATACTGGAATCTGTCCATTAAGATTAGAACCTATATTAGCGGCTATAGAGCCTCTCAAAGCTCTACTGTCTTCAAAAGAGACAAATGCAATTTCTCTCGGATCAAAAGATACTGTAAATTGAAATCCAAGTACTCTATCAAAATTCTCTGCTGTAAAATCAAGGCAAAAGTTTGTACCAGCACATACTTCATCCACACTATTTTGGATAATAAAATTAAACGGTCCCTCTATGCCTATCGAATCACATTCAAAAACTTGAGATCGTCCAGCGATACTTAATAAGCAAAAGCTTACAACTAATAGAATTATTCTCATTATTATAATATTTTCCCAAAGATAAGTATTAATGTCAGGCTGCTAAAAAAGATATAGTTAATAAGTCTTGTACTACCATAGAATAGGGGTTTCTACCTACTCAGAACCTATAGAGTGTTAACATAATAACGACCTCTAATATTTTAATTGTTATTCCTACTAATAGGCATTATATTCGACTTTATTCCAGATCCGAATCTGAAAATGGAGAATCAAAAAAAGACGTATCGTTCCCTCAAATGGCTCATTTACTTTCTATGGGCATGTGTAATAATAGGACTCATTATAGTTTCTAAGTTTATTATGTCCACTTCTAATGATGACATACCATCTTTTGAAGAATTAGAAAAACCTCAATATAATCAGGCCAGTATTGTCTATGATGCTAACGGCGTCTCATTCGGTAAGTATTATATAGAAAACAGAGAGCTGATAACATATGATGAGCTATCCCCTTATATACTCCAAGCTCTTCTTGCTACTGAGGATATTAGATTCAATGACCATTCTGGAATAGATCTTAAAGCTCTATTCCGAGTGGGGCTCAAAACGTTACTGCTCAGTAAAGAGAGTTCTGGTGGAGGAAGTACAATATCACAGCAATTAGCCAAGCTACTCTACAAGAGAGAGAGTTACAGAGGTCTCTCCAAGACAGAACGAGCAATAGGGCTTATCCGTACTAAGGTCAAAGAATGGATCACTTCTGTTAAGTTAGAAAAAAGCTATACTAAGCAAGAGATTCTAACAATGTACCTTAATAAATTTGAATTTATCAACGGAGCTCATGGTATACAATCAGCGGCACAAACCTATTTCAAAAAAGATCAAAAAGACCTAACAATAGACCAAGCTGCTCTTCTCGTAGGTATGCTAAAAAACCCAAGCCTCTACAATCCTCTAAGATTTCCAGAGAATGCCACTGATAGAAGAAACGTGGTATTGACACAGATGAGCAAATACTATGACATCGATGACTCCATAGATACGATCTATGATAAGGTCGTAGACATGAGTAACTTCGAAAGATCGTCACATGATATCGGACCTGCTCCCTACTTCCGAGCAGAGCTCACTAAATGGCTCAAAAACCTGCTGCAAGAACAAAACATCGTGAAGGCCGACGGTACTGATTACAATATCTATAAGGATGGACTGAAGATACATACAACTATAGATCTTAACTATCAGAAGCACGCAGAACAAGCAGTCAAAGATCACATGAAGTTTCTACAAGACAGATACTGGAAAGTATGGAAAGGTAAAAACCCATGGACTTATGAGGCAGATGCATACCAAAAAGAAATAAGACAATCTACATTAGACAGAAAAGTCAAAGAGTCTGAGAGATATCTAAATCTACATCAAGAGTACTTAGGAGAGTCAAAATCAAATGCGCAGAAAAAGTATGGTATAAATAGATTATCAGAAAATATTATTAAAAATCTAATAGAGGTAGAAAAAAATAAATCATCTCTACAAAGTCTCTCTGAAGAAAATATCATTAATAATTCTGATATAAAAAAATACGAAAAATTACTCTCTGATAATGACTTGTGGACCCAGCTGAAGTCAAAGTACTTAATACTACAAGATAAGTACAAGGGTATTTTTAATACCAAAGTAGAAATGGAAGTCTTTGACTATAATGAGGATAACTACAAAGTAGTAGAAATGAGTCCATTAGATTCTGTAAGATATCATAATCAACATCTGCAGGCGAGCTTACTGTCAGTACATCCTAAAACTGGACATATTAAAGCCTGGGTTGGTGGATCAGGGTTTAATTACTTTAAGTATGATCACGTTAACTCCAGAAGGCAGGTCGGATCTACTATCAAGCCATTCGTGTACGCTACAGCTATCAGCCTTATGGGAATATCCCCATGCCAAGAGTATGAAGATATACAGTATACAATAGCTCCTGGTGATGCTAATCTACAAGTAGATAAAGAATGGTCCCCAGCTAATGCCAATGAGAAGTTTACAAAAAATAAATACAACCTATATCAAGGTCTACTGTACTCTAAGAACTCCATAACTGTCCGTCTTGTCAAAGAAATGGGTAGTGTAGATGTCATAAGAGAACTGCTAGATAATGCTGGTATAAGTAAGACGGCAACTAACGCTAATGGTGATTATGTAGTCCCGAGAGTACCGTCTATATGCCTTGGCGCTATGGATCTGTCACTGTATGAAATGGCCGGTGCTTATACCGTTTTTGGTAATGACGGGGTATATACCAAGCCCATTTTTATCTCTCATATAGAAGACAAAAACGGCAAAATACTATATACTGGAATCCCTGAAAGCAAGAGAGCCATTAATTCTCTCTATAACGGTGTTATGGTAGATATGCTTAAGAATAACGTAGGTGGCGGATATGGCTTAGGCGTCAAAACTGACATCGGAGGTAAGACAGGTACTACTAATGATTATGCAGATGGATGGTTCATGTCTGTGGCTCCAGAACTTGTAACCGGTGTATGGGTCGGTGGCGACGATAAGTGGATTAGATTCTTAGATTTAGATGATGGGCAAGGCTTCGTTATGGCAAGACCTATAGTCAAGCAATATATCCAAAATATAGAAAAAGATACGGCTACCCATTTTAATTACGAAACGGAATTTCCATTACCACCACAGAGTATCATCGATCTATTAGATTGCGAAAGATATAAGCAGAAGTCAGTAGAAGAAGAACAGACTATCAATCAACTCAACGTTCGGGAAGATGCTATGGATGAAGAGTTTGAAGATGAGTTCGATATGGATGACGAATTTGATGATATGATAGAAGACGAATTTTCAGATGTAGCTCCTGATACAATCAAGCAGCTTCCATTACCGATAGATACTTCCGGAGAGAATAGAAATTAATGTTATAGAAATAAGTACTTTTAGAGTTAATCCAAAATAAGAATTACAAATGACACAATTAGCAGGTAAGACAGCTTTAATTACTGGTGGCTCAAGAGGCATCGGTCAAGCTATCGTCGAAAAATATATTAGTGAAGGTGCATCCGTTGCATTTACGTACAGATCGTCGTCCAAACAAGCTGAAGCAATTATTGAGAAGCTCAATGTAGGTGATAGACTGAAAGCTTACCAGTCAGATGCTAGTTCATTCGATGCAGCAGAAGCCCTGGTTAAAAATGTTATGGAAGATTTTGATAGCGTAGACATACTAATCAATAATGCTGGAATAACACAAGATACACTCATGCTGCGTATGGGAGAAGAGCAGTGGGATCAGGTTATAGAAGTTAATCTTAAGTCAGTCTTTAATCTTACTAAACATATCATGAAGCCGATGCTTAAGAAAAGAGCTGGCTCTATCATTAATATGAGCTCTGTAGTAGGTGTATTCGGTAATGCTGGCCAAGCTAATTATGCTGCATCCAAAGCTGGAATAATAGGATTCACTAAGTCTATAGCCAAAGAAGTAGGATCTCGTGGAATCAGATGTAATGCAATTGCTCCTGGATTCATTGCCTCAGAAATGACTGACGAGCTTGATGAAACAGTAAAAGCTAATTATATCACAGGTATACCGCTTAAGAGATTCGGCACGGGAGAGGATGTCGCTAATACTTGCGTATTCTTAGGAGCAGATTCTTCGACGTATATAACTGGTCAGGTCATCAGTGTATGCGGAGGCATGAATACTTAAGGAAAGTATTTTTAAAAATTGAATTGATTTTTTGACATTGCCAAAAAAAATGGTTCAAGTTAAAGGATGCGGTAAGTGTAAAGTAGTTTACATATTAGTTGTAGATCTCTGATCACAGATGTGTTTCAAGAAAATATGTATACCTTGATTTTTTTTAGATCTGATCATAACCTTTTTCAAACTTCATACATTAATAGGTGAAGTTGAAAATAATTTCATATTTACTTTTTAATTTAGATGTATAATGTGCAGACATTAGTACATAATGCGGATATAGCTCATTACATGATAACTATATTCGACAATAGGTGTGGGTAAACACTTTTTTAATATTCTTGCATGAATGGGTAACTTGCCAGCAGTAGGTTTTAATTTAAACTTGTGAGTTTAAGCCCTTTCATGCATTTTTTTTGTCCGGACCTTTCTATACAAATACAAAAATGCGATAATTCGCATTATAATTTAATCCATATCTGCGTTAGTAAGCCTCCCCATAGCTAAGGCTATGTCTATGCCTGCCTACCAATAGTAGGTTTTCTGTCTTGATCTGAAAAAATTATATGAGCGATCTTATCCGCCCCTCTTATAAGTCAAATTGTATTAGTGATACTATATCACTTCAGAATTATTCAATCCAAGAATATATATCATCAGCACCTACTACGGCGTATATGATTAAAAAACACCTTTCTAACTTTGGTGGGATTATCATATTAATCATAGTTCTATAAAACAAAACAGCTCCTTAATTTTCATTAAGAAGCTGACTATTATTTTTTTATAGAACTATGGTGTTCTTAGCACTGGAGAACTATTTGACTGTTTTTGGTTTTGCAGAGTAATTAACTTTTAGTTGTCCAGCCTTTCTTAGTTGCGTTTTTATATCTGTAATGAAACCCATAGTTACATCACCATCTATTTTGAGAGATGATATAATTTGTGGAATCT
>CALLAG010000247.1 GCA_938002705.1 uncultured Saprospiraceae bacterium
GCTATGAGCCGATTAATTCAAGTAATCGGCTCATTTAATTGTGTTATATGAGCCGATTAGTATTTGTAATCGGCTCATGATACTGGTTTTTGTGAGCTGATTAATATTGCTAATCGGCTCATAATATCTTGATTACAGAGAGGTGTGTATTTTCATTTAGCCTCTATTTTATATTCATTGATAGTGGATTACACATATAATTATTTATATATGACATAGGGGTAGATTAGTTTTATCTTGTCCTAAGTATAGAACACTTATTATCTATCCATATAATTCCGTTAGTATGAGAATCTTATATGTATGCCTTGCCTTATTAGTCTGTCTACTTCTGAGTAGTAATCTATCTGCTCAATCTATTGAGTATGAGGAGTTGTCGCAGATTCCTCTTACTGATGTTGACTATGTAACTGTAGCACCTTATGGGGCGATATTCATGCTAAGTCAGGGGAACTTATATCGCAGTACAGATGAGGGTGTTGACTGGACCAGATTAGCGGATTTTCCCCAAGGATTCCAATTAAGAGAAATAGATTTTTTTGCTGATGGAACTGCAGTATTTACCAATAGCTTAGATGTCCAAAACGATAAACAGAATTTGGTTTTTCGTGAAGGTGGATTGAAGGGCTTGATTCCAAACAGCCTCGGTGAGGGTACAGTCAAAATTATAGGGAATACCCTTTATTATTATAGGTCAGATTCCATCTTCGTATCTTCTAATAAGGGAGCTTTTTTTGATTCTTATGAATACCGAGATAAATCTGATGTAGTCGTAGACATGCATTCTTATAATGGTAAGATATTTTTATATACCTATGATATTGATACAATAACTCAAGATAGACTTTATGCGATTAAAGAATACGACCGCAATTTTAATTTTGTAGAGAGTCGATTATTGCCTAACGATACTTTACTTATCAATCCAACTATGCTGGCTTACGGTAAGCATATGGTTTTCAGAAAAACTTATAGTGATATCATGTTGCTCACTTCTGACGGTGGTCAGTCATTTTTACGTAAGGAAATTAATCAATCACCAAGCTTTAATGTTGGAATATATAATGATACTTATTACTACGAAAAGTCAGATTCGATATATGCTCTTAAATTGTCAGGTGATTTTTTAAATAATTTTTCTACTCTCTTTAATGTAAAATATGATCTTGAAGGTTTAGCATTTGTTGGAAAAAATATAATCTATATAGGCGATCATTATTTTCGTTTTGAGAATATTGACAGCGGTAGAAAAATTGATAGTTATGAATTTCCATTTCAGAATTCTCAAATTTCAAAATTGCGAATAGATAAAGAAGGGAACATATATGCAAGTTCTAAAAGTCGTACCCAAACATCATCTCTTAATCTCCCTGGATGCTTTGTGTTTAAATCCTCAGACGATGGAAAGAGTTGGCAGCAATTCTATGGGTCATATTATTCTCAGCTATATTCTTGGTCACTGTCTGATCATGGGGGATTAACTATAGGTAATGATGAATATTATACTTCTGACTCAAGTGCTTTATATGTATCTTCTGAGGGAGTTGTAGAAACTTGGTTTGATAACCTCCACCGACCTGAAGTGTATTCTTTAGAAAATGGAGATTATAGGATTTTTATTGCTGGTTTTGATGGGTGCTTTGATCTTGCGCCGGGGATCGGTGTTTCCACATTTAATGAAGATTTTAAATTTGTGTCTTTTAGAGCTTGGGACTGTCTGCCTATCAATATGGAAGTCACTATCTACAATGATAAGATTTATCTATTTGGTGGGATACCTACCGACCTTGGTATCTATTATCATACAGAATTGCCAATGCAACAATTTTCTAATACGCTGGAAGAAGTTGAACTTCCTTTATCGATGAGGTTTGGATCAAGCTACTATTCTATTATTAATAGTGATGGTGAGATATATGTATATCCTGGAAATAAGCTCTTATCTAATAATACAGTATATGATGGCAATTTTGGAGATATTCTCTATCCTGTATATTATTCAGCCGATGTCGAAGCTGGAGATATTAGAGAAGTTGGTAAAGCTCCACTTGGACAACTTATAGAGACAGATAGCAGAGATAGAGCTTTTATTATTCAATCTGATGGTTCTCATTTCGTACGATCTAATTACGCTATAGACTACTCTAAGGTAGAAGTCATAGATCAATCATTTGATAAATTTGTAGACGGCGATTTCGACTCTCAGAATAGACTTGTCATCGCTGTAGAGGATGGTCGAGTATTACGTGCTGTCACAGATGGAATAACCACTTCTACAGCAAATGTAGAGCATGCTGATTTCACGCTTTCTCCTAATCCATCTTCTGAGGTGCTTCATATAAGTATTAGTGATGGAGAAAATTCTACTATAACGATATCAGATATTTCTGGTCGTATTCTAAGTGTATCACAACATCAGAAATTAAAATTCAACATTGACATTGCGGAACTGACGAATGGCATTTACTTTCTTACGGTCCATAATGAATCGGTGAGTAAGGGGACTCGTAAGTTTGTTAAGATGTAGGCTGAGAACTTTATGGTTACCTTGTAACGAAATACATAGAGCAAGTAGTTATCATTAATCAAGTCTAAGAATCAATGAGCGCCGAAAAGAAGACCATAGAAAACCGAGAAGACATCAATCGCCTTGTCCATGCCTTCTATCGCAGAATCAGAAAGGACGAGCTCTTAGGCCCTATATTTAACAGCCATATAGCTAATGAACAATGGCCTGCACACCTTGATAAGCTCACGGACTTCTGGGAGACTAATCTATTAGGGGTGCCAAAGTTCAAAGGTCACCCATCTCAGAAGCATGCTGCTGTAGATAGAAATCTGGGCCATACGATAGAGCAAGTTCATTTTGGAACGTGGCTTAACTTATGGTTTGAGACGATAGATAAGTTGTATGAGGGAGAGCTAGCTGATAAGGCTAAAGAATCAGCCCGCAGAATGGCGAATGGACAATATCTCGCTATCTGGCACAATAGACCTGAGAATAGGAAGGACACCAAGATCTTGTAAGACTTAAAAGATTCCAGTTATGTAGTAGGATTTAGAGGCGATTTAGTAAAATCAAATTAAAAAATAAATGAATTTTACCCCTAATGTGTACTGATAAATGAATTTTACCCTTGCGAAACTAAATTTACCCCATTGTCAGTCGGATAAATGCCATGCCAATGTATAAAATAAGAAAGTAGATCGCATGATATTATTTCTACATCAGAATAAGGGCAAGTTAGGAAGTCGTAAACGAAAAAAATATGATGAACTCAGTGATCAAGAAATAGATCAAATGGAAAAGGCATACCATTTAATATTTGAATCTAAGAACTAAGCTTACAGCTGGTTTTGTTACTACGATCTCAACCCCTTAATCAAGCTCAGTGATGTCTCTGTCAGCTCCTTTATACGATCATAATCATAAGTACCATCTGATTTCTTAACCATCAGCTGTGAGCCCATACCGACGCAGTAAGCGCCAGCTGAGAACCATCCTTTTAGATTCTCCTCAGTAGGGGAGACACCGCCAGTAGGCATAATATTAGTCCATGGTTGTGGGCCTTTAATCGCTTTGATGAACTTAGGTCCGTAGATACCTGCAGGGAATAACTTGACCATATCGCAGCCCAGCTCTTCAGCTCTTGTGATCTCGGTAAGTGTACCACAGCCTGGAGACCAGAGGACGTTTTTTCTATTACAGACGATAGCTACATCTTCTCTCAGTACAGGCGTGACCACAAAGTTAGCGCCCATCTGCATGTACAGCGATGCCGTGCCCTGATCGGTTACTGATCCTACGCCGAGGATGAGTTCAGGGAGGTGACTGTTGACATAGAGTGAGAGCTCATGGAATACATCCTGAGCGAAGTCACCTCTATTAGTAAATTCTAATAATCTTGCACCACCGTCATAGAGACTATGGACAAGTTGCTTAGCAACTTCTATATCTGAGTTGTAAAATAAGGGCACAAGGCCCGTATTTTTCATCGTTTGTAGGACTTCTATTTTTGTAAATCTGGCCATTTTGTTTTTAATCTTATTATCGGCTTACTCTACCACTGGCATCACCACTCATTAATTTTTCTACCTCATCTATGGTTGCCAGGTTAGCGTCACCTTTTATTGTATGCTTGAGGCATGATGCTGCTACGGCAAAGTTAAGTGCCTTCTGATCATCGCCTTTATAATTCATAAGGCCATAGATTAATCCTCCCATAAAACTGTCTCCACCACCTACTCGATCTACGATATGTGTAATGTCATACTCTGGTGCTTCGTATAATGTCTTACCGTCATAGAGCACACCTGACCAAGTATTATGAGAAGCGGATATAGATCCACGCAGTGTTGTGATAACTTTCTTCGCTCTGGGGAACATCTCCATCAGTTGCTTTAGTACTGATAAGTAAGCTTTTCCATCTACAGATCCTCCATGAGTGACATCGACACCTTCAGGATGTAGGCCAAAGTGCTTTTCTGCATCTTCTTCATTACCTAAGATGATATCACAACCTGCTACAAGTTCTGGCATGACATCCATCGGGGACTTGCCATACTTCCATAACTTCTTGCGATAGTTGAGATCTGTAGATACAGTAACACCTAATTTGTTAGCCATCTGTATGGCTTCTAAGCAGGCATCAGCTGCGCCTTGGGATATGGCAGGAGTGATACCTGTCCAGTGGAACCACTCAGCACCATCAAAGACTTCCGCCCAGTCGATCATACCTTTCTCTATTGACGACATACTTGAGTGAGCTCTATCGTAGACGACTTTGCTACCTCTACTTACCGCTCCTGTCTCTAAGAAGTATATGCCTAATCGTTCTCCACCTCTCGCTATATATTGTGTACCTACATTGCGCTTTCTCATCTCCATGAGTGCACAATCTCCTAAGTCATTATCAGGTAGCCGAGTAACGAATTCTGTATTTAATCCATAGTTGGCTAATGATACTGCGACATTGCTTTCTCCACCTCCGTAGATAACATCAAAGCTATCAGCTTGCGAAAAACGCTTCCATCCGGGAGGGCTCAGCCGTAGCATAATCTCTCCAAAAGTGACTACTTTTTTCATCTTCTCTTATTTTTGATTTCCTGACTTAGATATAGTTATATTCCTAATGCCTGTCCACCACCTATCTGAATAGTCTCTGCTGTAATGAATGACGCATCCTTACTTGCCAGAAATGATACGACACCTGATACATCTTCTGGTTGGCCTAATCTGCCGAGCATGATGTTATTAGCCCATGAGGCGAATACTTCTGGCTTCGTAGATTTGATCTGAGCATGGAATGGTGTATCTATTGTACCTGGTGATACTGCATTAACCCTAATTCCGTATTCTGCTAAGTCTTTGGCCAGTGCTCTCGTGATAGCATGTACTCCAGCCTTAGATGTACCATATATACCTGCTCCAGGTCCTCCTGCATTCCATGCGGCATTAGATGTATAGTTAATGATTGTTGGGTGCTCACCTTTTTTGAGGAAAGGTATAGCTGCTCTTGATGCGTAGAATACTGAGTCCAGATTAAGCGCCATTACTTTCTTATAGAACTCTGTTGTCATCTCCTCGAATCTTGACCTTCCGCCAAGTCCACCTGCATTATTTACTAGGACATCGATTTTACCATATTTTTCGCCTATAGCTTTGATACTTGATGATACGGCTTCTTCATTAGTTACATCAAATCCTGAATATTCTGCAGTAAATCCATGGTCCGCAAGCTCTTTTATTTTCTCCTCGCCTTTGTCATCATGGAGGCCGTTGAGGATAACAGTGTATCCATCTGAACATAATCTTTTTGCGACTTCAAAACCGATGCCACTTGTCGCTCCTGTTACGACTGCTACTCTTCCTTTATTTGTACTCATAATGTTTTTTACTTTTTTTTTATTTTAAAATTAGACTATTATTTTCTTGAGTTTTTACTAATTCTACTTTTCTGATAAAGAAGAAAATAGATAGTACTCCTAATACAACTGATATTGTAATAACTATAAATGCTGGATTATATGATCCCTCCGATGTAATCCTTCCGATAAACCAATTCATGATCATAGGTGAGACTGCCGCTACTGTACCCGCAAGTCCAGCTAAGGTGCCTACTGATGGTCCTTTTAGCAGGTCACTGGAGAGTGTTTGTATATTGCCTATTGCAAATTGAAATCCAAATAACGCCATACCCGCAAGATATATAAACATCATGTAATTGGAATCATTGACAAATAGAATAATTGAAACAAATCCGGCTACTATCAGCAGACTACCTAAGACAATACTTAGTTTTCTACCCCAATCTACATTGGTCCTCTTTATTATTTCTTGTGTAAATATACCACCTAAGATACTACCGGCAGCTGCCATCAAGTATGAGATCCACATTGTATTTCCTATCTCTTCTATACTTAATCCAAATTTTGAGTTTAAGTATATAGGCATCCATCCGGCAAAGAACCACCATATAGGTTCTATAAAAAACCGGCAAAATAAAACACCCCAAGGTTCTCTGTGACTGAGAATCTGACCCAGCCCCATACTTTTTACTTCCTCTGTATTAGATTCATTATTGTCCTCAGTCCTATCATTAATAATCAGAGCTCTTTCTTCATCACTTATCCATGGGTGATCTTCTGGCTTTGACTTATTAAGAAAGAACCATGGGATAACCCAAAGTAGACCTACGCCGCCTAATATGATATAGGTAGATTTCCATCCGAACTGAGCATAAAGAAAAACGATAACGACAGGCGCAATGACATTGCCGATAGATGCTCCTGAGTTAAATATGCCTTGCGCTAATGCTCTCTCCTTGACTGGAAACCATTCTCCATTATTCTTAACAGCTCCTGGCCATAAGCCTGCTTCTCCTAACCCTAACAGTCCTCTCGCAATAGATAGTGTCGCCACTCCTCTGGCTACGGCATGAAATGCGGCTGCACCTGACCATACTACGATGGATACAACGAAGCCTATTCTTGTGCCGATCTGATCATATAGTTTTCCTGATAGAAATTTACTCGCAGCATAAGTGAACATAAATATATTCAGCATCGTGGCGTAGTCAGACTTGTCCATGCCTAAGTCCTTACCCATCTCTGGCCACAGTAATGCAAATGCTGTTCTATCGATATAATTGATAACGGTAGCTATGAATATGAGTCCTATGATCCACCATCTTAATCCAGATATTTTCATAGGTTATGATGTTTTTCTTGTTGTTCGTATCCTAAGAAGTCTTCTCTTGCAGGACCGAATACATCTATCAGTACTCCTGGCTTAGTACACACACAACCGTGCATGACATGTGGGAGTACGTAGAAGGAGTCACCGGCCTTTAATGTCTTTACTTCATCACCTATTGTCATCTCAAATTCTCCTCTTTCTACATAAGTCACTTGGGAGTGATAATGCTTATGCATAACACCTATTGCGCCTTCTCCGAACTCTACTTTGACTAACATAATATGCTTGTCATAGCCCATTATCTGTCGTTTGAGGCCTGGTCCTACTTCTTCCCAAGGTGTAGATTCTCCAAAGAAGAATCCCTTTGTCGGTTTAATATCAATCATTTTTTTAATTTGTTTTATTTATTGTAAAAGGTCCTTTCCATTCTATTGCTTTATTGCCCACACTGATACTGTGAGTTATTGTGGTGTCTGCGCTTTGATTTGAGATAGCTATAGTCCATTTCTGATTGTCCTTAGCATATACTTCTATGATAGAGTAGAGAGCATCATCATAAAGTACAGACACCTTTTCTATAGAGGAGAATGGATTAAGCGGAATCTCAGTGTCGTGATCGTATGTTCCATGCGATTCTATAACTGATACAAATAATCTGTTGCCGCCGTCTCTGACTCTCTGTATTATAGCAGGATCAGAGCGTAGGTTATATTCTGGATCGTTAGCGCCTGCTCTGACAAATATAATCTCATCTCCAGGTTCTGAATTAAATGATGAGGTGTAGAACTTGCTATTACCTAACCAAGTGAATTGCGAAGTCCCTCCTGCGATGGTGTCCTTAGGACTGCCAATAGCCTCACGCCATAAGTGCTGATATCCATAGTCAGTACCTAATGTACTGAGAGTTGCAGATGACTTAGTATAATCAAAGTTAGTGGATAGCACGTGGCCCATGTACCAGAATGGTAAGTCGTATTGATTTTTGGATTCTGATTTGGCTTTCAGAATATCTATGATTAGAGGATTTGGGAATGATGGATCTGTAATCATAAGCATCGTACGCTGCATGTCAACATTGTCGTAGGCGTGCTTATCTATCGTACTTATTATTTGATTATTGACATCCTTAAAATCTACGAAGTGCAATTCTGGATGGTGTGCTTCACCTTTTTCTATATTCGCTTCGTAGTGTGAAGTTTCATTGACCACAAGTGTATTATGTGCTATAGTCTGCTTAGCAAAGGTTTTATTTTCCTTCAGGTATCGTCCGCCACCTTTCTGATCTATATTGACCCATCTCGCTGATCCATAATCCTGAGCGACTTCTCCCGTATCATCATAGAGTGAGTAAGATAATTTATCAAAGTGTCCATGCCCCATGCCTTGCGCAGAGTACTTAAGAACAAGGCAGGTCTCGTCTTTTCTGAGTATACCGATGCCTCCTTCAGTACCGTCTTTTCCATCACCATATATTGCTGGTGATTGTGAGTAGGGTGTTGCTTTACCATCTGTGATGGCTTTAGCTACACGATATCCTGTGTCATCCAGAAGTACTTGATCTTGTTTTTCTGCTATCGATAGTAGTGAGGTGTTCTCAGGATTCTGATCATACATGATATCTACGGCAGTGATGAGTTCTCTTGCTTTCCATGACATGCCTTTGAGTGCATCGTTGATAGGAAAGAACTTACCGTTAGCATCGGTTTGATTAAGTAGAGCAAAGACAGCTTTCTGGAGTATACCATCACGATAGTTCATTATGTCTAACTCTGGCTGCATATTGTCTAAGCTTTTGCTGAATATCAAAAACGGAAATATAGCATAGCGTAAGTAATAGGGGCCTTCAGTAAAGTATCCGTCAGGAGCAAATGCATTATCAAGTTGTGCTAAGAATCCCGCCTTAGACATACCTTTCTCATAGATGAATCCGCCGTCATTATCTTTGGATAAGTCATTGCCTTCACTGATGGGGAGGCCATATAGGGCTCTGTCTATGAGCTCTTTGTCTCGCATGGCTAAGCCGATCATGCCTACTGCTGCATTACCCCAAGTACTATGATTATGTATGCGATTAAAGAATTGTGGATTCTCCACAGATAGGAAATCTGCGAATGGTCTAAATAGATCTTTCTCTAAATAATCTCTTTCTTCCTCAGATAAGTAATCATAGATGCAGTCATAGGCTTGACTTACATATACAAGCCAGTTAGCATCATTAAGGCACTGCCAGAATATCTTACCAGTAGCATAGGATTTGTTAGTCGGGTGTAAGGGGAGAGTGGGATACATTTTGGCGTAAGCCATCAAGTTATCCTTTATGTATTGTGCATACTTCTTGTCTTGTGTTATCTGATATAAGTTACCCGCTTTCTGCAGTATTACAAAATTTCTTTTATGTCGCTCATGGCTGTAACCACCTGCCATATCTACAGGGATAGGGACTTGTACGCCTATATTAATCTCTGAGTCGACCTCTTCTTGTACCTCGGATAGGACTCTGTCAAAGTAGGCGACTTGGCCTAAGTTACTTCTGATATCCTTGACACCTTCATGCGTCAAGGTGAGATTTGGATGTCTCTGACATGCAGTCTGTGATATAAGTACAAAATTGAAAAATAGTATGTAGTAATATATTTTCATGCCTTACTTGTAGTTTAGGTTGGAGCTTTGATAGGCATCGTCATTGCTTTCGAGCTTTTCAGAATTGGTAAAGTTGATATCGTTTAGCTTAATGACAGGCTCACCTACAATGAGATGCAGATTTATCTTCCTGGAATCTGTAACATCGATGTTTCTGATATCAGCATATTGTACACCGTGGAACGAAAGTGCCGCTTCGTGCTTGTTCCGCTTGTCATATCCTACATTATCAAATGTGCTATTATGTAACTCTAATATAGGCCCGAATGTGCTTTCATCTTTGCCACCTCTATGTAGCATGATAGCCGTCCCTCCGATGTCTCGGAATGTGCAATTTTCTACAACTACATTTTCTGCATTATATATACCGGTATTGTCTATTTCTTTATCCAGATTAAGGACGTGACCGCTTATATTCTCAAAATTACAATTACTCAGGCGTACAGAATCAGCAAAAGTATTCTTGAATACCTTGAGGAAATTAAAACTGTGATTGACATCGAGATCTATAAAATCTGAATCTTCTACTATTAACTTATAGTTATCTATCATAGAATATCGACTTGTACGGATAACAGCATTACCAGAGTAGTCATCACTTTCAGAACCTGACACTCTGATACCTTTAAGTCGGAGTGAGCCTCCATTTTCTATATTGAATAATGAAGATCTCTCGAATGTTAATTCTGGCTTATCCGCTAATCCATTGGCGCTTTCTATAGTGACAGTATGGTTGATGTCTACTGATTTGCTTTGATGATATTGACCTGTCTTCATCAATCTGATGATGTCTCCTTTCTGTGCCATCTTCATAGCCTTCCATATAGTGTTATCACCTGGTAGCACTTCTATGACTTTCCCTGAGTTGAATGTTATCTGATAGTCTTTCTTGGGATACCATGATACGCCTGTGTTATTCTTATTAGGTCGTTCCTGTTCTATGTTCGGGCCGATTTTAGGATAGTCTGTACAGATTTTTATATCGCCTTTATCGACGAATTTTAATTTTTTATTTGTAAATCCACTCTTGACAGCTTGTCCATCATACATGGGTTTAGTGATGTTTTCACTTAAGATGTTATCTTCAAATGAGATACCACTGATATCATCATATACTGTGAATACGTCATCTTTCTGAGTATTGTAAAAGATATTAGAAGTCATCTGAGTGTTAGTAGGTGGGGCACTTCTTTCTGCATCACTACCAGCACAGAGTTGTACGTGATCGCAGTCTATGAGCATATTGTTTGAGGCCTTAGAATTTATTACAGGAAAGTATCTGTTGATAGGGGAGTTAGGGACGCCATTCATGATGACGAGTGCACCCTTGAATCTGCTTCCTGTTAAGCCTTGGCAGTAGTTGTTAGTGACTGTCTGTGACTCGTTGATGATTCTTATGCCGCCGGTATTAGGTTTTCTATTACCGAAAAAATAATTGTTATCTACTACTGTCTCATTACCATGTCTCATCGTTAATGTGCCTTGACATTCATAGAATGTGTTATTACGGAATGTATTCTGACATGACTTACTGGATATGATCTCAAGTTCTCCACTGCACGTCTCGAAGTAGTTGTCCTCTACTGTAGTGTTAGAGTTAGTGAGGGAATGGTGGCTGGTGCCGACCCTTAATGTCTCTCCACCATTGGAGCCGAGAGTAGGGCGGTATCCGAAATAGTTATGGTCTATTCTATGGTAATTTTCTCTACTTTCTTCTGTCTGTAATCTTACGGCAAGAGTGACGCCTCTATTTCTTTTGCCTACAAGATAGTTATGGTCAAATCTATTATTCTTACCATAGATGTCTACCCAGTAATCTGATTCGAATCTTTCTGATGGATTGTAATCATCGATAACGCATTCCGTTACTCTGCAGTTATTACATAGGCTGGTCTTAGATGTTCTGTATGATATGACTGAGCCTGTAGGGGTATGTCCATTCCTGAATACGAGTCCCTCTACGATTATGTGTTGTCCAGATATTCTTAGATTGGATTCTCCTTCTAAGAATACTTGTCCTTTTTCTTCTGCTCTTAGGGTAATGGGATTGTCGGTTGTACCTTGGCCTTGTAATACTAATTCTGCATCGGTCCAGACTCCATTCGCTAATATAATATTATCACCGGGACTCATTGCTGCAGTTGCGGCATTGAATTCACTGATGTTATTTACTATTATGTTATTAGATTGGGTTTTGGATGGAGAAGATATTTGTTGTGAGCCTACACATGAGGCGATGGCAAATAATCCAATTGTTATATATAAGAACTTGTACATCATCTATGTATGGATTCGATTGAGACGGAGGAAAAAAACACCAGAGACACAACGGCCTCTGATGGATGCTATGAAAAAACTATTAAATTTTTTAGTAACTACTGAAGGGATAAGTCTTGACTTTGTATCAGTAGTTAGAAGGTAGATTACTATTATGGTTTATTATTTGTTTGGATATTTTTCGCTTTCCTGATTTTAAAATAAAAGGGGAAAGCAAAAAAAACTTTTTTGTCTTCCTTTATTAAGTTTTTAAGTGTTATGTAATGTTTTTCTTTATGCTGAAATTCAATAAATCGTTTAAGTGTAACTCCATCGCTTTAGAAGCTTTTTCTGGATTTTTATTTATGATGTGATTGAGTATGTCTGTGTGTTCTGCATTGGTTTTGAGATTTTTAGAGTCATCACATACTTTGAATTTCTTGAAGCTATTGATGATGTCTGGTGTGATAATCATCATGAGTGACTTCAGTACATTGTTTTTGCTTGCTTCAGCGATTTTTACATGAAAGAGCAGATCTTCTTCTACTGCTGTTTCTCCCATTATGATTTTGTTTTCGTATTCTGATAAGGCATTAGTCAGTATGATGATGTCATCTTGAGTCCGTCTACTTGCAGCAAGATAAGCACCTTGCTTCTCGAGTAATATCCTCGTCTCTACGAGTGACCTGAAGTCATTCTCTTCTATCTGTAGTATATCTGTGATTAGCCCTTCTAATGCGACGATGCCTATACCCGTCACTACTGTCCCGCTCTGGGGTAGTGTCTTGAGTATGCCATAAAATTCTAATTTGCGTAGTGCTTCTCTGATTTGACCTCTACTGACGCCGAGGTGTTCTGCGAGTTTCCTTTCCGGGGGTAGTTTCTCTCCTGGATTAATTGTTCCAGTGCTGATAAGGTTTCTTATCTGCTTGATGATCATTTCTACAGGATCATCTATATTTATCTTGGTTAGGCTATCTAGCATAGGCATCAAATTGGTTAACCAATAATTGGTTGACCAAAATTAGCACTTTAGGACCTTTTTCCAAATGTTATTGTATAAAAGTTTAATTTATATAAAAATTTGGACTTCAAGGGGCCTTATGTCAGAATTATATAAGATAAAGTATGTCTACGTGAAATTTAATATTGTAAGGTAGGCCAAATAGTGACTGTGTGGTGCAGGTTTATATTTTGGAGTATAATATTAAGTGTATGGATAAGCAAAATGCTTAATCTAATGACCAAGTGATAGTTTTATAACTACCTCATTAATAATACTACGAATCATATCAATGTATAAGTATAAGCGAAAGTAAGTGATCTAAAGCAAAGCAACCATACAGGAAAGTGGGTGATATAGAGTGAAATTAATGTAAATAATTGATAATCAATTATTTGAGAAGTAGAATTGATAGGACGGCTCGTCAATCAATTATTAAGCTGTTATCTTAGGAATTTGACTTATGAATACCTTCTTTAAAAATTTAGTATGGATATAAGTTGTTGTGGGTAAGTCAAATTTAAAAATCATATATTAAATTCTTATATTTCTTAACATATAACTAAACATTTAGCAATAACTAAACTTTTATCTACATTTGTCGTTTAATAAATCACAAAAGCAATTAGTACCCATTGATATCATTAGAAGGATTGATATCACTAACGACTACATTGATGATAAAGAAGGAGAAATCATTACCAATTTATTTAAGCTGGAAATAAACGGGAAAAGTCCCTTTGACGAGTTCCTGAATGTTAGTCCAAAAAAAGTGACCAAAAAGAATAGAATAATAGAGGAAATGGAAGCTTACCTAACTCTTTTAATTCAAGGAGAAGACATACCTCCAAATAAAGTACATTCAATTGGTAGTAACGAATACGAATTAAGAATTAAAAGGACAAGAGTATATTTCTTTTATGATCCACCTGATAATAATATAGTTGTTTTAGGTCACTACAATAAAAAGAGCGATGACCAACAAGACTATATTGAAAAGTTTAGAGATTTGAAGACCAAATATTTAAAACAAAAAACATGAGCAAATTTAGAAAAACCTTAAAATCAAAGTATTACTGGACTGCGAAGGGGCAAGGAAGGATTTACGGAATGCTCAAAAACCAAGTAAATGAAAGAGGTGATTCCGCCAAGCTTGCCAAGAAAATAGGTAGTACTCCTGGTTATGTTTCACAAATTCTAAATGGTGATGCGGAAATTAACCCTACTTGGAAAAAAATCGTCAAATTTTGTTTAGCACTCGACAAAGTTCCTGTCTTGGAAATAAAAGACATGGAGGATTATTTATTTGAAGAGAACTTAAAAGCATCATATAGCAAATATGACAAAGTGTTTCAAGAGTCCTGTCAAATTATTGAACCTGAAAAAAATAGTGAACTAGAGTCATCTAGTCATATAGAACTGAACGATTTAACATTCTTAATTCAAGCAAAGAATAAACGAAATGCCAATTCAGAACTTTTTGAATACAAATATGATGAATACGAATTAGTATGAAAAATATCAAATTTAAGCTAGAAGATATTAAATTATTAAGAAGCGAAGTTAGAGATCACCCTTTGGTCTTTTCTGACACCTTCAAATTAGAAGATATTCAAATTGAGGTAGAGTCTAAGTTTAACTATTCTGACAATTACCTTCAAGCATTTATGCATTTCAAATTCGATATCCAAGAGGAAGTAAAACATATTACACTTGGGCATTTTGATATCATATATACTTTCCAAGTAGATAGCTTAAAGGGTTTATTAGAAGATGAAAAAGCAAAAAAACTTCTTCATTTAAATGTTATTGCAGTTTCATACTCTACTTCTAGGGGTATACTTTTCAGTGAAACAAAAGGCTTTGCATTAAATGAAATATATCTAAACCCAATATCACCTAATAAACTCTATGATTCATTATTTAAAGAATTAGCTGAAAAGGAGGACCTATCCATAACAATAGATAAGAAGTAATAGCTCCCTCGTCACTACTACTAAATGATGACGGTATATCTCTTCGTTTCTCAGAGTGACGATCGATATAATTATTCCATTATCAATCTGATATAATTCCGCTACCCAACATTAGGACTCACCTCCTTAATAAGCTTCAAGATATTTGAGAGATTATTTGAATTCGATAAACATAGAAAAGTTAGGCGGATA